>NZ_CP061299.1:1500000-1705318 GCF_018687615.1 Polynucleobacter sp. MWH-CaK5 | reverse complement strand
AGTTTTCCTGGTCAAAAGAAAGAGGAAAAAGAGGCTTGATCCATGTTTTAAACTGTTGCGGGGAAAGCTCTTTTGAAAAAGAATCTGCTACAAACGCCCAAAATGTCTCAAGGTTTGAATTTGCTATTAACGAGGAATTTGTCAGGGTATTTGTATTCACGAGGCAATTGTAGATGCTGTTAAAAGTTATCCACAAAGGATAAGTCGGTGGATAAGCTGTGGATAACATGTTGATAACATAAAAAATTTAGCAAAAACAACAAGATAAATGCCAAAATAAAAAAATACACTGTAAATAACTATTGACGGTGCATGGGAAAAAAGCGAGAATCTAAGGTTCGCTAGGAAATAATTATGAAACGTACATATCAACCATCAGTAACCCGTCGTAAACGTACCCACGGTTTTCGTGTTCGCATGAAAACTAAAGGTGGTCGCCATGTTTTGAATGCGCGCCGTGCCAAGGGTCGTAAACGCCTCGCTGTTTAAGCAACAGCAAGAAAAAGATAGAAAAGCGAGCACTCAATTGGCTCGCTCTTTTTCTCTTTCCGACGCCAATTTGATTAGATCAATATTGGCTCAAAAACCAAGCAATACCAAACATCTAGCCATACACACCCTTGCTGGTGAGTCTGGCATTGCATTGACCGTTCCCAAAAAATTAGCCAAAAGAGCGATTGATCGAAATCGAATCAAGCGCTTGATGAGAGAGTCTTATCGTCAGAACCTCCTTAATTTAGATGGTCAGCTAGTCGTCTTAAGGTTGCGAAAAAAAATTGGTGAGTCCACCAGAGGCAAGTTAAGAGAGCGAGAAAGACGTCAAATTAAAGAGCAGCTATTTATTCCCGTGAGCCCAAGCAAATGATTGCAAGCTTATTAAGAGGGTTGATCCGGCTTTATCAATTGTTGTTAAGTCCTTTTTGGGGAGCACAATGTCGCTTTCACCCAACTTGCTCTTGCTACGCCATGGAGGCTTTGGAAAAACATGGCGCGATCAAGGGCTTGGGCTTAGCAATCTACAGAATAATGAGATGTAATCCCTGGGCCGATGGTGGTCTTGACCCAGTACCAGAAAAGAACACAAAGAAGTAACAATCTAACACTACAATTCCTGCTTACGCTATTTAATACAGAAAAAATAATGGACATCAGAAAAACCTTACTTTGGGCAATTTTTACAATATCAGCCATTTTGTTGTTCGATGCATGGCAACAACACAGTGGTCAGGCTTCTTTCTTTTCTAAGCCAAATGTTGAAGCTCAGCAGCCAGCCGCTGCGAAAGATGCTCCACCAACAACAAATGCAACAAACGCACCAAAGACTGATTTGCCAAAAGCAGTGGCAACAACTCCAGCTGCTCCAGGTGCCCCAGCTTTGTTTGCTCCAAATAAGACCGGTGAAATCATTACTTTAAAGAATGATGTCATCACTTTAGAGATTGACAGCCTCGGCGGCGTGATCAGCAAAGCGCAATTAACAAAGCACGTTGAAGAAGATAAGTCTGGCGTTTTAATTTTTGAGCGCAGCAGTGCACGCCAATACTATGCGCGCTCTGGCTTGGTTTCGGCATCAGGCGTTGAGTTGCCAAATCACACACAAAATTTTTCAGTCAGCAAAAATGCTGCAGGCAATTCAGTTACGTTGGTTGCAGAAAAGAATGGCGTTCGTCTAGAAAAAGTTTTCACGCTTGAGAATGGTTCTTATGTTGTTGATGCAAAGCACACCATTAAAAACTTGAGCAACCCATCAGCAGACTTAACGCTTTATGCAGAATTGGTTCGTGACAATAGCAAGCTAGAAGAAAGCATGTTCTACACAACATTTACTGGCCCCGCTCTTTATACCGATGCGGAGAAATTCCAAAAAGTAGACTTTTCTGATATTGAAAAAAACAAGGCAAAAATACCTGGCTCTCAAGCAAAAGATAGTCCAACTTGGGTTGCCATGGTGCAGCATTATTTTGCTTCTGCATGGATCCCATCTAATAACTTCCAAAGAGATCTGTATGTAGGAAAGTTAGAAAATAATCAGTACAGAATTGGTGTTCAATCAAAATTAGAAACATTGGGTGTTGGCCAAGAGAAAACAGAAACACTTAAATTATTTGTTGGCCCTCAAGAAGAACATGTGTTGGAAAAAATTGCTCCTGGTCTAGAGTTGGTTAAAGACTACGGATGGTTCACTATTTTGGCTAAACCAATTTTCTGGTTGCTTGAAAAGATTCATGCCTTGGTAAATAACTGGGGATGGTCAATCATTCTTTTGACGATGTTGATCAAACTGGTTTTCTTCCCGCTATCTGCAGCCAGCTATAAATCAATGGCTCGTATGAAGTTGGTGCAACCACGAGTGTTAGAGTTAAAAGAGCGCCACAAAGGCGAGCCACAGAAGCTTAATCAAGCCATGATGGAGATGTACCGCAAAGAAAAAATCAATCCTTTGGGCGGTTGCTTCCCGGTATTGATTCAGATTCCTGTGTTCATCGCTTTGTATTGGGTGCTCTTGTCTTCTGTAGAGATGAGGGGCGCTCCTTGGTGGGGTTGGATTCAAGACTTGTCAAAACCAGATACATTGTTTGGTGTTTGGTTCGGCGCGCCTATTGGTTTGTTGCCAATCCTAATGGCTGTCTCAATGTTCATTCAGACAAAACTCAATCCAACGCCACCAGATCCGCTACAAGCAAAACTCATGATGTTCATGCCGATTGCTTTCTCAGTGATGTTCTTCTTTTTCCCATCAGGATTGGTTTTGTATTGGGTTGTGAACAACATCTTGTCAATCGCGCAACAGTGGCAAATTAATAAAATTTACGGCGGGGCTAAAAAACCTGCTTAAGTATGAATCATGAGCGCGAACCAATCATTGCTTTAGCCACGGCTAATGGTCGCGCCAGTGTTGGAATAATTCGTTTATCGGGAACAGGGGTCTTGCAGATTAGCAAGGCCCTTTGTCTTAGAGAGCTGGCCCCAAGACATGCAACCTTGGTTCAGTTCAATGATGCTACGGGTGAATTGATTGACGAAGGTTTGGCGATCGCTTTTCCAGCACCAAATTCTTATACCGGTGAAGATGTTCTGGAGCTACAGTGTCATGGCAGTGCGCCTGCACTAAATCTACTGCTCGATCATTGCCTTCAGGTTGGTAAAAGCATGGGCTTACGATTGGCTCGTCCTGGTGAGTTCACGGAGAGAGCTTTTCTAAATGGAAAAATGGACCTAGCTCAGGCCGAGGCTGTTGCGGATTTGATTGATGCCAGCAGTACTTTGGCTGCTAAGGGCGCCGCAAAATCTCTCAAAGGCGATTTCTCTAAAAAAATTGATGTGTTCTTAAATGCCTTGATTGAGATCAGAGCCTTGACTGAGGCAACTCTAGATTTTCCGGAAGAAGAAATTGATTTCATTGAGCAGCACGATGTATTTAATCGATTAGAAAAAATTCTTGGCAATATTCAAGAAGTAAAAAATGCCGCACAACAAGGATCGATTATTCGCGATGGCTTAACGGTGGTTTTAGTGGGTCAACCAAATGTGGGCAAAAGCTCTTTGATGAACGCGCTTGCTGGCGAGGATATTGCGATTGTGACGGACGTGGCTGGCACGACCCGTGACCGACTTAAAGAAACGATTCTATTGGATGGCGTTCCACTTCATATCATTGATACCGCTGGCTTGAGGGAGACTCAAGACAGTGTTGAGCAAATTGGTATTGAAAGAACTTGGCAGGCAATCGAGCAAGCTGATTTAGTTCTCCACTTAATGGACCTCACTCAGGGGTCTCAAATATCAATTGAAGACCAAGATTTAATTAAGCGAATTAAGCTCAAGACATCTAAGAACGTTCCAATAAAAATCGTGTGGAACAAACTTGATCAATCGTCAAAACAAAATACTGATCTTGAAGATCAATTATTTGTTTCTGCCAAAACTGGTCAGGGTCTAGAGCAGTTAAAAGGTGAATTATTAAAAGTTGCTGGATGGCAGCCTGAGTCAGAGGGCGGCATCTTGGCCAGAAAAAGACACGTTGAAGCACTCTTAAATGCAGAGCAGCACATCAAGAATGCTTTGGTTCTATTAAAGGCACAAACATCATCCATAGAGTTGGCGGCCGAAGAAATGAGGCTTGCTCAAGACGAGCTTTCGACCATCACGGGTCAATTTTTGCCAGATGATTTATTGGGAAAAATTTTCAGCACCTTTTGCATTGGTAAGTAAGTCGTGGCCATGCAATTCGATCAAGTTGTTTTGGCGGGTGGCGGCAATCGTTGCTGGTGGCAGGCGGGGTTTTGGAATGTTCTCAATGAGGCGATTCCCCAGCGCCCCACAAAAATTGTTGCTGTGAGTGCTGGCGCTGCAACGGCTTGTTTGTTTTCTGCTCGGCCTGGCGATGAAGGCTCCCAATGGGGCCTTCATTACTATGAAAAGGCTTTGGCCAATGTTTCAAGCAATGTGGACTGGAAAAACCTTTTCTCAAGCGAGCCACTGTTCCCCCACTATCGCCTGTACAGAGCCGCCCTTGAAAATATTTTGGCTGATGGCTTTGGGCGGATTCAGGATGGGCCAGAGATTTTGATTGGCTTGGCCAAGACACCAAACTATTTAAGCCCCAAACTTTCGGTTGCCATGGGCCTATTGGCATACGAGCTTGAAAAGAAACTTCAGCGACCACTTCATCCTCAGTCTGGAAGACGCCTGGGTTTTTCAAGATTGTTTGTTTCATCCAAGGCTTGCGCCAATATCAATGAACTCATCGAAACAATTTTGCAGTCATCGTGTACCCCACCATTTACGCCAGTCATGTACCGAGATGGTCAGGCCATTTTGGATGGGGGCTTAATTGATAACGTGCCCATTGATGGGCTGACCCCAGCAAACCCCGGCGAAAAAGATCAAGAAGCCCTTATTTTGTTAACCAGAAGGTATGACCTCCCCAATCCGTTTATTCAAGAGCTACCGGGTTTAAGGCTGACATACATACAGCCTAGTCAGAAGGTTCCTATTTCAAGCTGGGATTATTCAAGACATGATCTGATGCCACAGGCCTACGAGCTCGGGAAAAACGATGCCAAGCAGGCTATTGCTAATGGCATTTTTGTCTAATTGGGGTCAGATTCGGGCGGGGCTTGCAAGGGTAAATAAGGCCAAAAGTGGTATCCTTATGCTATTCCAATTTAACTAACTTAACTATGAACCAACCAACGATGAAGGGCGTGGCCACCCTTAATGTGCCATCTTATGTTAAACATCAAAAGTTGATTGACTGGGTGGCTGAAGTGGCTGCTTTGACAATGCCAGATAATGTTTACTGGTGTGATGGAAGTGAAGAAGAATACGATCGCTTATGCGCTCAAATGGTTGAAGCTGGAACACTAAAAAAGCTAAATCCAGCAAAAAGAAAAAACTCTTATTTAGCCTGTTCAGACCCAAGCGATGTGGCCAGGGTTGAGGACAGAACTTATATTTGCTCTAAGAATAAAGAAGATGCGGGCCCAACCAATAACTGGATGGATCCAGCAGAAATGCGTACGACGCTACAGCCGTTGTTTACAGGTTGCATGAAAGGCAGAACGATGTATGTTGTGCCTTTTTCAATGGGGCCTCTAGGTTCTCCAATTGCTCACATTGGTGTTGAGTTATCAGACAGTCCGTATGTTGCGATCAACATGCGCATCATGACTCGCATGGGTAAGGGTGTTTTTGATGTGTTGGGCGCCACAGGCGATTTCGTGCCTTGCGTTCACACAGTAGGCAAGCCACTACAGGCTGGTGAAAAAGATGTGGCTTGGCCATGCAACAGCACCAAGTACATCGTCCATTACCCAGAAACTCGTGAAATTTGGTCATTTGGTTCCGGTTACGGCGGCAACGCATTGTTAGGCAAAAAGTGCTTTGCTTTGAGAATTGCTTCAACCATGGGTCGTGATCAAAACTGGTTGGCTGAGCACATGTTAATTTTGGGTGTTACATCACCTGAAGGTAAAAAATACCATGTGGCTGCAGCGTTCCCATCAGCTTGTGGCAAAACTAACTTTGCCATGTTGATTCCACCACAAGGTTATCAAGGTTGGAAAGTAACCACTATCGGTGACGACATTGCTTGGATCAAGCCACGCAAAGATCCTGTCACAGGTAAAACACGTTTGTTTGCGATCAACCCAGAAGCAGGTTATTTCGGTGTTGCTCCAGGCACCAACACATTGACCAATGCTAATTGCATGGCGTCTTTGAATGAGAATGTTATTTTCACAAACGTTGCATTAACGGATGATGGCGATGTTTGGTGGGAAGGCATGACTGACAAAGCTCCAGATCACCTCATCGATTGGCAAGGCAAAGATTGGACTCCTACAGATGGTGCAGCAGGAAGAAAAGCATCACATCCAAACGCCAGATTCACAGTTGCAGCAACTAACAATCCAGTGATTGATCCAGAGTGGAACAATCCTGATGGCGTTGCAATTGATGCATTTATTTTCGGTGGTCGTCGTTCAACAACGGTGCCATTGGTAACAGAAGCGCGCAATTGGGTAGAAGGTGTTTACATGGCATCAACCATGGGCTCCGAAACAACTGCAGCGGCAGCTGGTCAGCAAGGTGTTGTTCGTCGCGATCCATTCGCGATGTTGCCTTTCGCTGGTTACAACATGAGCGATTATTTCCAACATTGGTTGAACATGGGTAAAAAGCTTGAAGCAGAAGGCGCAAAATTGCCAAGCATTTACTGCGTTAACTGGTTCCGTAAAAACGAAGCCGGCAAGTTTGTATGGCCAGGATACGGCGAAAACATGCGCGTTCTAGCTTGGATGCTTGAGCGCATTGAAGGTAAGGCCAAAGGACAAGAAAATATTTTTGGTACAACTCCTTCACACAAAGATATCAATTGGGCAGGTCTTGATTTCAGCGAAGACCAGTTCAATCAGGTAACTTCTATTGATAAGGCTGCATGGCAAGAAGAGATGAAGTTGCATGATCAGTTGTTTGATCAGCTGTCATATCATTTGCCAAAAGAGTTGGTTGAAACAAAGCAGGCATTAGAAAAGCGTTTGGCCAGCTAATTCTTTAGTAGAAACAAACAGCCCCTTGTTTGAGGTTTCAAGCAAGGGGCTTTTTTATTGTTGCTAAATTTAGTTTGCTACGCTGTCTTAGCTTGTTACCAAGAGAGCGTCTTATTAGTTGGCGCGCCTTGGAATCATGTTCGCTGGATTGATGTGAGTGCCAGCCCTAATCACTTCGTAGTGTAGGTGTGGACCCGTTGATCGTCCGGTGCTGCCAACCTTAGCAATCATCTCGCCTCGTTTAACAGTTTGCCCTACTCTGACTAACAGCTGGCTAGCGTGTGCGTAGCGTGTTTTAAAACCCTCCGCGTGATTAACTTCAACCACGTTGCCGTATTGAGAATCCCAACCAGAGCGGCTCACGACTCCGCCTGCAGAGGCTAGGATCGGTGTTCCTACTGGTGCAGAAAAGTCCAAGCCTTCGTGCTTTGCCATGGTGTGCAAGAAAGGATCTAGTCTCAAGCCAAAGCCACTGCTCAAGCTGTAGTTATCTTTCACAGGAATACCTGTTGGCAAGCTATTCAACCAATTCAGCTGCTTTTCCCAAAGGATGCTGATTTCAGAAACATTCTTTTTGAACTCCGTCATGTCTTGAAGAGAGTTATCCAGAGCATCGATCAAAGTAACGCCCTGCTGAATTTTCATCTCAGGTAGCTTATGGGGACCGCCCTTGCCATTGCCGCCAGGAACTTGGGATTTAACTGCGCTTGGCGTCGCCATGTCCATGAAGCGATCTTTTAACTTTTGAATCTGAATAATTTCATCAGAGGTCGTTTGTAGCTTTTCCTGAATTGCCTGAAGGCGATCTTTGTAGGCTTGTTCAATTTCATCTTGCTCTGCCTGGGTTAAAACGCCGCCCATCGCTCTGGCCAAATCAGGTCTGGCTTCAATCGCAATTCTCAAGCCGACAAAATGCAGAATACCGCCCGCAGCCACTAACAGCGCTGCGAGAATACCAACCGCGATTGAAACGGTTCTTAAGGTAATCGATATTTTTCTTACCCGGCCTGTTGGACCGGAAACCCACATTAACTGCATAAATCTTGCTCTTTTTGATCAGACATGCATTATAAAGGCTCCCATGAATATGCCAACTCCCTCCCAAACCCATGAAGCAATTGTGATCGGTGGCGGTATTGCGGGCGCATCGATCATAAAATCATTAAAAAACAATAACTTAAATAATTTTTTAGTGATTGATTCGGGAAATTCACCCGCCCAGGGGACCAGCGGGCATGATGGCGCGCTTTGCCATCCCTATGTTGGTCGAGGCGCCTCAAGGCTACAACGTTTGAGCATGATTGCCTTCAATGAGGCAAAGCAAATCTGGGCAAATTATTGGTCTGGGACTGGCGTTTTGCACTTGGCCAGAAACGCAGAAAATCATGATAAAGAGCTTATGAGTGAGCGCCTACTCTCACAGGGGTTCAATCAAGAAAATGCCCAAGTGGTTTCTGCTATTGAAGCTAAGGTACTCTGTGGGGTGTCATTGGCAGGCACATTCTTCCCAGAGGGTGGCTGGGTTGATCTCAAGCAAATATGCCTCGATCTGTTTTCTGGGTTAACTGACCAGCAGGTCAGAATGTCATGCACAGTTACAAAAATTGCATATCGTGACAAACATTGGATTGTTTACGACGAAGAGCAAAAAATCATTGGTGTGACGCCTCGTTTATTTTTGGCGAGTGGTTTAGGGGTCAAATCATTGGCAGCATCAACACAGATTGATTTGCCTTTGAAACCTGTTCGCGGACAACTATCAACCTTTGGCTACAAAAGAGAAAGCTCATGGGCAAAATGCCAACCAATGGTTGCTCTTTCGGGCAAGGCATATTGTTTGCCACCGGTTGAAATGAAAGATGGGTCTTATCAATGGATGGTTGGGTCAAGCTACGATGAACACGAAGAAGATTTGAATGTTTGGCAGAAAAGCCATCAAGAAAACTTGAGCTTGATTCAGGAGATGCTGGGCAAGGAGTGTGACCTTGCAGAAATTGAGCCAGTGGATGCTTTTGTTGGAATCCGCTGCGTGGCCAGTGATCGCTTACCCATCATGGGCCCTGTTAAAGGCTATCCCGGTTTGTACATCTTGACCTCTTTGGGATCAAGGGGCGTGATGTGGTCAGCGCTCGCCCACCAGATGTTCACAGAACATCTGGCAGAAGAGATCCGTCACTCAGCTTTTTTGGATACGCGTTTTTTTGCGGGTGCTCGTTTGGCTGGCTTAGGCTTATCAGAAGATTTAGTTTCTGCTTTGCTGCCTGCGCGCTTTTTAGCGGGTGCTTCAAATTCAAAACCGATTTTGCCATCCGCTTGACGCGCCAAATATGCTTTGAAGCCACGTCCAGTTCTGGATGATTTGAAATTGGTTAATAAATCTGTTTTTCCTTCGTTCAAAAGCTTGGATACCTGCTCTTGAGTGATCTCTTGTTGCAAGACCACTTTGCCAGTAGAAAAGTCACATGATTTGTTTGGGCCAACACTGCGTTCGCAGAGATATTTCATGCCATGCTCATAAACGGCACCTGAGCATTTTGGACAAGCGCCCAATGAAGATTGACCAGTGAAATCAACTTCTTCATTGTTGTCTTCATCGCTGTTACCAAAATCAAACTCAAGTTTGTAGCCAGCATTTGGATAGTCTTTGTCGTCTTCAGGAATAGAGACTAATTTAATGATCGCAGCAAATGGGCGCCCCATCTTGCTTCTAAAACCTTGGAGCGGACCGATCTCTTTGTTCTTAATGAACTCTTCGGCTTCGTGATATTCAAAAGCGCGACCACCAGGTATTTTGCTGATAGAAAAACCACATTTATCACAAGCAAAGCGACGGTAGTTCTCTTTGACCAAGCCGCCACAATGAGGGCAAGGCGTTTTTAGATCTGCATAGTCACCAGGAATCGTATCGCTGTCATATTCTTTGGCGCGCTTAACAATTCGCTGAGTGATTTGCGCAATTTCTTGCATGAACGTATTGCGATCAATTTCACCCTTTTCCATCAATGCAAGTTTGTGCTCCCAGTTACCCGTTAATTCTGGGCGAGTTAATTCTTCAACCCCAAGGCCTCGCAACAAAGTCATTAATTGAAAAGCTTTTGCAGTCGGAATAATTTCTCTTGCTTCGCGAACCATGTATTTTTCAAACAACAAACCTTCAATGATCGCTGCTCTGGTGGCTGGTGTGCCCAAGCCTTTTTCTGACATAGCTTCGCGGAAGTCTTCGTCATCAATGAGTTTGCCGGCACCTTCCATGGCAGATAAAAGTGTTGCCTCGGTGTAGCGTGCAGGAGGTTTTGTTTTTAATGGATTTGGTTTGACAGATTCAGTTTGAACTTTTTCATTCTCACCGACCACCACAAGCTCTTTGTCATCCTGTGATGACTTTCCATAAACTGTTAACCAACCTGGATTGATCAAAATCTTGCCATCGGTTTTAAATTGATGACCGCTTACTTCAGTGATGCGAGTGGTGACTTTGAATTCAGCTGATGGGAAAAAGATTGCCATGAAACGACGAACCACCAAGTCATAAAGCTTTTGTTCTGGCTCTGAAAGATTTTTCGGTGCCTGAAGAGTTGGGATGATCGCAAAGTGATCAGAAATCTTGCTGTTATCAAAAATCTTCTTATTAGGCTTCACCCAAGAGTTATTCAAGATTTGTGATGCGTGCGGGTAGTAGTTATCAGAACTCTCGGCCAGCATTTCTAGTGTGCTGGTCACCGTAGGAAGATAGTCTTCTGGTAGCGCTCGTGAATCAGTTCTTGGGTAAGTAAGAACCTTGTGTCTTTCATACAGGGCTTGAGCCAAGCCTAAAGTATTTTTTGCAGAGAAACCAAACCTAGCGTTCGCTTCACGTTGCAAACTGGTTAAGTCAAATAGCTGAGGCGCTGCTTGAGAGCTTGGCTTCGACTCTTCAGTGACTTTGCCAGTTTTATCGTGACAGGCAGCAACAATACTTGCAGCAGCAGCTTCGCTCCATAAGCGACTATCCTTTTTCTCAGGATCTGCGTTGGCATCTTTAGAGTCTTTTTTAAATTTAGGGTCAAACCATCTGCCCTGATAAATACCTGCTGCACAAATAAATTCAGCAGTGACTTCCCAGTAATCTCGAGAGATAAACTTCCTGATCAGCTCTTCTCTTTCAACCACGATCGAGAGCGTTGGTGTTTGTACACGCCCTACGGTGGTTAAGAAAAAACCACCACTTTTACTATTAAAGGCGGTCATGGCGCGCGTGCCATTGATACCAATCAACCAATCGGACTCTGAGCGGCAACGTGCTGCATTGGCTAGATTAAGAAGATCTTCATCGCTGCGCAATTTACTGAAGCCATCTTTAATAGCCTGAGGTGTCATGGATTGAAGCCATAGGCGCTCAACTTTTTGAGTGGCTTTGGTGTGTTGTGCGATCAAGCGGAAAATTAATTCACCTTCTCGACCCGCGTCACATGCATTGATCAAACGATTGATGTCTTTGCGCTTGATCAGTTTTTGTAAAACTTTTAAGCGGGCTTCTGTTTTAGCAATCGGGCGAAGGTCAAAGTGAGGCGGAATCACTGGTAAGTTAGTGAAGGACCATTTGCCCCGTTTAACTTCATACGCATCGGGAGCGGCTATTTCAAGCAGGTGTCCAACGGCAGATGAAACAACAAATTGATCACTTTCAAAGTAATCTTCATGTTTTGTGAATCCACCAAGTGCGCGAGCAATATCCGCCGCAACCGATGGTTTTTCAGCAATGATTAAGGCCTTAAAAGGTCCGGTTTGAGCAGTTGTTTTTGCCACGTGACAGCTTCCCCAATGGGTCTAATTAAATGAATTTCCTTTTTTCATTATTAACCGATAAATGGAAAAGAAGGAAATAATTAAGAAAACCCATATCCATCATCAGCCATTAGTCCTTGATTAATATAGGTTATTTTTGAAAAAACCTTAATTCTTCAAATATATCCTCAGGTCGCTCTACTAATTTGGCGCCTTCTTTGATGAGCTGGTGACAACCCATGGCTTGGAGTTGATGAATGGAATGGGGGATGGCAAACACCTCTCGCCCCAGGTCATTGGCATATTTCGCGCTTATTAAAGAGCCTGACTTAAGCGCCGCCTCAACAACCAATACCCCTAGCGACAAAGCGGCAATCAGCCGGTTTCTTTGCCTAAAGAAGTGGGGCTTGGTGATCGTGCCAGGGGGATATTCTGAAATCAGCAAACCCTGACGAGCAATGGTCTCAAATAGAGCTTGGTTTTTGCTGGGGTAGCACCGATCCAAGGCTGTACCGCAAATTGCGATCGTGGATAGCTGTGCTTGGGCTTGCAGGGCGCCTTGGTGGGCCGCTGAGTCTATGCCTTCGGCCAAGCCTGAAATGACCATTAGTCCTTGCTTAACAACCGCTTTTGCAAAATAAGCAGCCGTTGCCACCCCTTCTTTGGATGCTTGGCGAGAGCCAACGATGCCAAGTCCGGGTATTTGAAGCGCTTCAAGATTGCCCTGACAGTAAATTTCTTTAGGGGCATCAGGCAAATCTAGCAATCTCCTTGGATAATAGGGGTGAAATTGTTTAATGGTGATAATTGAGCTCATAGACAAGAAGTCTATGAATTAAGATTGACTCAAAATCAGATAACCCTGAACTTATTTGTAAGAATTTTCTGAAATGGCTGCATTACCTATTCTTTGTTACCCAGACCCTCGCTTACACACGGTTGCAAAACCAGTTGTGGCGGTGAACGATGCCGTTCGCAAATTAGTGGCTGATATGGCTCAAACCATGTACGAAGCCCCTGGTATTGGATTGGCCGCTACTCAAGTGAATGTTCATCAACAGGTGATCGTGATTGATCTATCTGATGAAAGAGATCAGCTACAGGTGCTCATCAATCCAGAAATTATTTGGAGCAGCGACGAAAAGAAAGTTTGGCAAGAGGGATGTTTGTCGGTGCCAGATTTTTTTGATGAAGTTTTGCGCCCATCTGAAGTAAAAGTTCGCGCATTAAATTTAGAGGGGAAGTCATTTGAAATACATGCCGATGGATTGTTGGCAGTTTGTATTCAACATGAAATGGACCACCTCAAGGGCAAGGTTTTTGTTGAATACTTGTCATCATTAAAGCGCATGAGAATTGCTGGCAAACTGAAAAAGAAAACAAAAGCAGGCGTTCTCTGATGTTGAAGGTTGTATTTGCAGGAACCCCTGAATTTGCCAGAGTTGCCTTAGAGGCAATTGCGCATGCAGGTCATGAAGTGGTGATGGTCATGACTCAGCCTGACAGGCCTGCAGGCCGAGGGCTGCAATTACACGCCAGCCCAGTCAAGCAGTTCGCTTTAGAAAAAAATATTCCAGTCATGCAGCCCGCTTCACTCAAGGTCAGTGGCTCCTATGGTGATGAAGCTCGAGCAGCTTTGGGTGCATTACAAAAGCTAGAGTTTGACGTGATGGTGGTGGCCGCTTATGGTTTGATTCTGCCCCAAGAAGTCTTCGATATTGCAGAGCAAGCAGGTCGCGCTGGGTGCTTGAATATTCATGCTTCTTTATTGCCGCGCTGGCGAGGTGCTGCTCCGATTCACAGGGCGATTGAAGCCGGAGATCTTGAGACCGGAATTGCGATCATGCAAATGGATTTAGGTTTAGATACCGGTGCTGTGATTGCGATGAACAAAATGCCAATTGCGCCAAACGAAACAACTGCAACACTTCATGACGCATTGGCAAAGATGGGCGCCTTGATGATTGTGGAAACTTTGAATCGATTTGCGAAAGAGCGAAGTTTGAATTCTGAGCCTCAAGCACTTCAAGGCATCACCTATGCTCACAAGATCATGAAGGATGAAGCAAAGATTGATTGGCAGAAAGATGCCAAAGCAATAGATTTAAAAATCAGAGCATTCAATCCTTTTCCAGGAGCGACGCTGCTTGATGGAACATCGATCATCAAAGTTTGGAATAGCTCTCTAATGAATGACCGAAATGATCAAGTGCTGGGTGAGCCAGGAAAGATCATGAACATCACTCAAGAGGGTGTGGAGTTGGCCTGTGGGAAAGGCAGTGTTTTATTGACTGAGTTACAAAGGGCTGGCGGCAAAAAAATGGCAGCCTCACAACTGGCCCAGACCTTGGGCTGGAAAACTGGCCAAGTGCTGAGTTAACAACCCCAAGCGATAATCAACAATTAATAGGCGTATTCTAGAAATGAGTATTGATTTTAAAATTTCTAAATCTGTTTTCAAGAAGGATTTTAAAGATGTTTAATTGGTTCAAGACAGCCGTGTTAATGGCCGGCATCACAGGTCTTTTTGTGGTGGTGGGCGGAATGATTGGCGGCGAGCAAGGCATGTTGATGGCCTTGCTATTGGCCTTTGGCATGAACTTCTTTAGCTACTGGTTTTCAGACAAAATGGTCTTGAAAATGATGAATGCCAAAGAAGTGGATGAAGTGACTGCGCCTCATTTTTATAGAATGGTTCGTGAATTAGCTCAGAGAGCTGAGCTACCGATGCCAAAGGTTTATTTGATTGAAGAAGACTCTCCAAATGCTTTTGCAACGGGTCGCAATCCGCAAAATTCTGCAGTTGCTGCAACCACAGGTATCTTGAGAGTTTTGTCCGAGAGAGAAATCCGTGGAGTGATGGCTCATGAGTTGGCGCACGTCAAACATCGCGATATTTTGATTTCAACTATTTCAGCCACCATGGCCGGCGCATTGTCTGCGCTTGCAAACTTTGCGATGTTTTTTGGCGGTAGAAATTCTGATGGTCGCCCAAGCAATCCGATGGCCAGCATTTTGGTTGCCATCTTGGCGCCTTTGGCAGCCAGCTTGATTCAAATGGCGATTTCTCGTGCACGTGAGTATGAGGCTGACCGAGGTGGCGCAGAAATTTGTAATGATCCAGAAGCCTTGGCCATGGCATTGGACAAGATCCATCAAGTTGCAAGCGGTCGACATTTTGATGCAGTTGAAAGACATCCTGAAACTGCTCAAATGATGATCATGAGCCCACTTGCTGGTGGCGGTTTGGCTGGTTTGTTTTCAACACACCCACCAACAGAAGAGCGCGTGGCTCGCTTGATGCAAATGGCAAGAACTGGAACTTATCCTGGCTGATATCAAACAACAAGGCATCAGTCTTTCAAAAGCACTTTTTGCATCTGCTAAGGTGTTGCAGGAGGTTCAAAACGGAACCTCTCTGACCCTTGCTCTGCAGAGCACACCCCAAGAACTCAGACCTGCGGTTCAGAGCATTACTTTTCAGGCTCTTAGAAGAGGGTTTTGGGCTCAAGAGGTTTTAAATCAATATGTTCAAAAAACTCCACCGGGCTTAACGCTCTATTTGCTTTGGGCTGCAATTGCTTTGTTGCCAGAAAAAAATACTGAGCCCATGTATGCCACTCATACATTGGTGAACGAGGCGGTGAACGCGAGTAGCTTGGATAGCAATCTTGGTTTTGCCAGAGGCTTGATCAATGCGGTATTGCGAAGAGCCCTCAGAAATGAAAAGCTTTATCAAGAAATACCGGAAGAACAGCACCCTTCTTATCCAGAGTGGTGGACAAGAAAATTAAAGTACGCCTATCCAGAGCAACATCTGAATATGTTGGCCGCATCTAAAGAAAAACCACCATTAACGCTGCGTTTAAATCATAGATATCTGAAAGATGAAGCGGGCACTCAAAAATATTTAGATGATTTAAATAAAGCTGGTGTTGAGTATCAATTGATCAATACAGTTGCTGGTCAAAAGTTATCCGGCGCGATCGAATTAAAAAACCCAATCCCGGTTGCACAGATTCCTGGCTTCTTTGATGGAGCCTGTTCAGTTCAGGATGCGGGTGCGCAAGTCGCTGCGGAGCTCCTGAAGCTTGAACCGGGACAAAGGTTGCTTGATGCGTGCGGAGCGCCTGGTGGTAAAGCCGCACACTTTTTAGAAAAATACGATATTCATCTTGATGCCCTAGAGATAGATGCATCAAGAGCCAAAAGAATTGAAGAAAATTTCAAACGTTTAAAGCTAACGGGTGGGCACATCATCATTGGGGACGCCTCAAATCCAAAAGATTGGTTTGGTGGTGAGCTGTATGACGCGATTGTGGCGGATGTGCCTTGTTCTGCGTCAGGCATTGTGAGACGGCACCCGGACATCACTTATTTGCGCCAAGAGGGTGACATCAAAAATCTTCAGGTGGCACAAC
Source organism: Polynucleobacter sp. MWH-CaK5 (assembly GCF_018687615.1). Lineage (NCBI taxonomy): Bacteria > Pseudomonadati > Pseudomonadota > Betaproteobacteria > Burkholderiales > Burkholderiaceae > Polynucleobacter > Polynucleobacter sp. MWH-CaK5. The sequence continues at coordinate 1,689,081 of NZ_CP061299.1, read as the reverse complement.
GAAAAATACTCACAGCACTTTGGGGCTTGTTAAAGCCGGGCGGTAAGTTACTATATGTCACTTGCTCAGTGTTTCCGGATGAGGGGGAGCTGCAAGCCAAGTGGTGGTTAAACGCCATGCCAGATGCCATGAGATTAAAGGCCCCTGGACAGCTTTTGCCATCAAAGCAGCACGATGGATTTTTTTATGCGCTTTTTAAAAAATGAAAGCTTAAGATTAAAAATAAGCATGCGCCAACTGTTCAATTGGATTGCTAAGATTTTTTTGCTGACCGCCGTGGTCAGCTTTGCGCACGCCAATGAAATTAACTTCAGCAATGTCAGTTTGACCCCCCTTGAAAAATCTTGGGCCTTGAATGCAGATGTTCAACTAGAGCTCAGCCCTGCTTTGGAACAATTGGTTAACAAAGGAGTGACGCTTCATTTTGTCACTGAGTTTCAGTTAACCAAGAAAAGATGGTATTGGTTAGACAATAAGATTGTGGACGTTCAACGCGTTTCTAAAATTTCTTATCAAGCATTAACCAATCAGTATCGCGTCACCTTGGGAACATTCAGTTTGACTGCTGCTTCATTAAAGCAAGCTTTGGCAGCCGTTAGAACAATTGAGGATTGGATGGTTATTGATGCAACCGCAGTTGAATTAAAGCAGCCATATCAAGCCGCCGTTCGAATACGCTTAGACACCAATCAATTGGCAAAGCCTTTTCAGGTCAATGCGATCAATTCAAAGTCTTGGAATTTGCAAAGTGATTGGTATCGCTTTGACTTTGTTCCAATGGCGCAGGTGCCAGCAATACAAGTGCCGACCGCTCAACCAGCTGCACAACCATCTGGAGCGCAGCCATGATGAGATTGTTAGCAAAGCCCTTTTTGATTGGGCTGGTAGTAGTTTTGGCACTTATTTTATTGTTGCTCTTGGCATTTGCTTCTGCTAACACCTCTTTCTTTGACCAATATTTTGCTTTGCTGTTTGCGGCCAATGTATTGATTGGCGTTTTGTTTTTACTCGTGATCATTGCCTTGGTATTTAACCTGGCCATGCGTTTGCGCCAAAAGTATTTTGGCTCTAGATTGATTGCAAAGTTAGCGATGTTCTTTGCTTTGGTGGGCGTGTTGCCAGGAGCGATTCTTTATGGCGTTTCTTTGCAGTTCGTGTCGCGCAGTATTGAGTCATGGTTTGACGTCAAGGTTGAACGTGCTCTTGAGGCCGGCTTGCAGCTAGGCAGAACATCGATTGAGATTTCGCGCACAGATTTATTGAGCAAGGGTCGTGAGATTGCCAGTCAAATTCAGACGACTTCACGCGCCTCTGGTGAGGGTGCTTTAACTTTGTTGTTATCTAGACAGCGCGAACAAAACAGTCTTGAAGAAATCACGTTGTTTGGCTTGGGCTCGAAGGTTGTGGCCAGCGCAAGCCTTGGATTAAGTTCCGCTGTCTCTGAGATGTCTCAAGCAGATAAATTGCAACAAGCAAAATCAGTGGGATATTTCACACAGATAGATGAGCCGAATCCAGATCTGTCTAAAAAGACTTATACGATCAAATTATTAATTCCAATTGATGGTCTCTCTGGGGCTGGTTTGGGCGGTTTTAATTTGCGCTCTCAGTCAGAGGACAGGTATTTACTGCTGGTAAAAAATATGCCAGAAAGTCTGAGTAATAACGCCATAGCAGTTCAAAGTGCTTATATTGAGTATCAAGAGAAGGCGCTTGGTCGTTCGGGTTTGCGGAAAATGTACATCGGTACCCTGACCATCACTTTATTTTTAGCGCTGTTCATTGCAATGGCCCTGGCCTTGTTGCTGGGTCGTCAGCTGGCCACACCGTTGATCATGTTGCTCAAGGGCACCAAAGCGGTGGCTGAAGGAGATTTGTCACCAAAGCCAGAATTGAACACGGGCGATGAGCTTGGTTTGTTGACCAAGCAATTCAATGTGATGACCAGGCAGCTTTTGGAAGCTAGAAATTTATTAGAAGATTCAAAAACATTCTCTGAAAGTGTTTTGTCTAATTTAACGGCTGGGGTTTGTGTTCTAGATAAAGAATTTAAATTGGTTGTTTCAAATGCGGGCGCTTCTAGAATTTTTGGAACGCCATTGGATGAGCTGATTGGAAAGCATTTGGGAGGTATTTCTCGCCTGCAAGAGTTTGAGGCAGCGATCAAAGATGCATTCAGTGCCCATGATATTTCTAGCAATGAGGACAGTGACCATTGGCAAAAACAGATTATTTTGGATGCATCAAGCCACATCGATTCGCAGCATGATCAAGGCATTACCTTATTGGTTCGTGGCACACGCTTAGCAAGCGGTCTGTTCATTGTGGTGTTTGATGATATTTCAGAAGTGATTACTGCTCAGCGCTCGATTGCTTGGGGCGATGTGGCCAGACGCTTGGCTCATGAAATCAAGAATCCTTTAACGCCGATTCAATTGTCTGCAGAAAGAATTCAGCTAAAGTTAAAAGATCATTTAGATCCTCAGCAACAAGATTTTCTTGAGCGCAGCACAACAACGATCATCACTCAAGTTGAAGCCATGAAGCAGATGGTGAATGATTTTAGAGATTTTGCTAAAACTCCAGAAGCACAGTTACAAGAGTTATCAATCAACAGCTTGGTTCTTGATGTCTTGGGCTTATACGGTGGCACTCCAGTACGCGCTGATCTTGATCAAGCGTGTCCAATGATCATGGCAGACGCGATGCAGATTCGTCAGGTGATTCATAACCTGATTCAAAATGGTTTGGATGCCAGCGTTGAGGCCAATAAAGTGGACTTTTCAATTTTGGTGAAAACAGAGTTCTTGCCTTATCCAGATTCAAACGATGTTGATAAAGTGGGTAAGGGTATTGTTAAGTTGAGTATTTTGGATGCGGGCACAGGTTTTGCCCCAAGAATTTTAAGTCGTGCCTTTGAGCCCTATGTGACAACCAAAGCAAAGGGAACTGGCTTAGGTCTTGCGACCGTGAAGAAGATCGTGGATGAGCACGGTGCAAGAATTGAATTACGTAATCGCATGGAAGACAATCAGGTCATTGGTGCCGAGGTGTCTATTTATTTCAATCAACTGGTAAAGCAAAGTTAGTTATGGCAAGTATCTTAGTTGTTGACGACGAGATGGGTATCAGAGAACTCCTCAATGAAATCCTAACGGATGAGGGGCACTCAGTGGTGTCTGCACAGAATGCAGATGAGGCCAGAAAGGCCCGAGAAAATCTTGAGCCTGATTTGGTTCTTTTAGACATTTGGATGCCGGATGTTGACGGCGTGACTCTTTTAAAAGAGTGGTCGAATAATGGTCAGCTGACCATGCCTGTGGTGATGATGTCAGGACACGCGACGATTGATACAGCCGTAGAGGCCACCAGAATTGGTGCGGTGAACTTTTTAGAGAAGCCAATTGCTTTACAGAAGTTATTAAAAACTGTTGAGCAGGCTTTGGAAAAAGCACCGCCTAAAGAGTTGTTTTCTGTTGAAACTAAAACGGACATCAAGGCCGATGGATCTATACAAATAAGCAGCAAGATTGAGGAATTCATTGTTGAAGAAGTTCAAACCAATCAAGCTGAATTCAACTTAAGTTATATCGATCTGCCATTAAGAGAAGCCAGAGATCTATTCGAGAAAGCTTATTTTGAATACCATCTCAATCAAGCTTCAGGCAGCATGACGCGTGTTGCTGAAAAGACTGGTCTAGAGAGAACTCACCTTTACCGCAAACTCAAGGCCCTTGGCATTGATGTTGGTAATTACAAGGGTGAGTAGTTTTTCATCAAAGAATTTTTGTGCATGAAGATTAAACATTTGCTGTCACCAAAGATATTTTTATCGTTAGTGACAGTTTTTTTTGTTTCTTTGGCAAATGCTCAGCAAGCCACCGTGGTGGTTGCTGCGAACATGAAGCCAGCCATGGAAGAGATTTACCAACAATACAAAATGGCTGGTGGCCAAGATCTCAGAATCATTTATGGCTCGTCGGGTAATTTTGCTCGCCAAATACAACAGGGTGCACCGTTTCATTTGTTTGTGTCTGCTGATGAGAGTTTCCCTTTGACTTTGCATCGCCAAGGTTTGACGGTGGATGAAGGCAAGGTTTATGCAATTGGCCGATTGGCTTTGATTGCGCATAAATCAAGAAAGATCAAGTTGAGCCTCAACCCAGCTGAGTTGAAGAAAATCATTGAAGATGTGAATAAGATTGCGATTGCAAAGCCCGATACAGCTCCCTATGGAAAAGCTGCGATCGATTTTCTGAATGCCCTCGGTTTATATGAGGTAGCAAAGAATAAGATTGTTTTTGGTGAGAACATTTCATCAGCAACGATGTTTGTGACTTCTGGTTCGGCAGGTATCGGATTAACAGCCTATTCTTTGGCCAAGTCTAAAGAAGTGGCGCAAATAGCAGATCACCTTTTAATCCCTGAGAGCCTCCATGAGCCAATCAAGCAGAGAATGGTGTTATTGAAGAGCCCGCCCAAGTCAGTTATGGATTTTTATGCCTATCTGCAAAGCGCCAAAGCCAAGGATGTTCTTAGGCTCCACGGGTACTCAACCCCCTAGTTGGGGTCGGCAGTTTGGGGTAAAAAGCCTTTTATAGTACAATTCTCGATTCTTGGCCTGGTAGCTCAGTCGGTAGAGCAGAGGATTGAAAAATCGTTAAACGGTAGTCGGTGACTAGTTGTTTGTTACGATTAAAGCACGGCGCATTTTCGGTGCGACACTCGATGCGAAACAGTACAAAAAAATTTCAAGCGTAAACAAACTGCGCATTTATTTTAGCTATACCCTTCTTCGCCGTCCCCAACATTTTGTTTGCTAACTAGCTTCTGCGTATCAAACGCAGGTTTTGAGTCATTAGACGCTTTTGGAATGGCTGCTGGTGACTGTGCTGTAGCGACTGGTAATGGTTTTTTTGGTAGTGCCGCCCTGTAAGCCTTAACTGGTATGGCTTTGCGGGCTGTAGTAGTTGCTGGTTTTGCCGCACGTTTTTTTGCTGTTTGCTGTGCTTGCTGTCTTGCTTGTGTCACTAGTGCTTGCCAAGTGTTGTCCATAATCAATTTAAGCAACGCCATTTGCTCTTCCGCACTCGCAATTTCATATAGCCTCATTCTTTTCTCCTATTCATATATTTAGCTACGCAACTGGAGTTGGAAGATGTACTACATTATTTTCCCCGTACTGCCCTTGTAGTAAAAAGATTGCTTGTTGAATATTCTCGGCAACAACTTGTGTCTTCACTACAAAATCATTTGGCGTTCTTACGTAAGCACTAAACGTAATCATTTTGTAAACCTCGCACGTACTGCGCCGCTAGCAAATTCAATTTGACTATCTAGTTCTCCCGCCTCAACAGCGCCCTTAATAATTTCAAGCGTATTGATTAAGTCGGCAGGCGTATTTAATTCGACACTAGGCTTATTCTTTTGTAGTTCCAAAACTTTAGTGCCGTACTTCACGTTGAGACATAGTTTGCCGCTGTCCGCTACAAACCACCATTGCCGTACTCGTTTTTGTAATTCAACTGTTTTGGTAGCGCCAGTAATGTCGCGCACAGTTTTAAAACGCTTGGTACTAAACGTTGCGCCCGTTTGTTGCGCCTTAGCTAGTTGAATTTGTTCCCATAGCTTGTTGGAAAGTTTATTTCGACGCTGTTGTATGGCTGGCAATGCTGTTGGACGTTTGACTGCAGAAAGCTTTAAATTGTTAAGCGCACTCATATATACCCCTCGTTTGGTTGTTAGTTGTTATTACAGTAATGTCACCAAACCAAAACGGGCAACCGAGTTTTGCCAAAAGTTGTTTAAACCTAATAATTACAGTCAGAATTACTCTGCTTTTATTAGGTTATGAATAAATATCTTTATGAAAGTAAACGCTGCCGACAATTGGTTAAAAACAAACGGGCTAAATTGCCAAACGTTTGATAAGTTGCCAGTTGAGTTAGTAAGGGCTCAAAAGACAGCACACACATTACTAAGGCAACAGCAGGCACTATTAAGTGAAGCAGAATTAGGCATATTGAAAGCGTACATACAGGCTATGGAACACGGCACTAAGCGTCAAAAAATTACACAGGGACAATGCTTTGAGGTATTAAATATAGGCAAAGCTATAAACAGAAAAGTATTTAAGGCTAATAAGGCGCGCCAGAGATAAGTCACTCTATAACAGGACAAAAACGCGGGGTGGAATAAGGACACGGCTAATGCCCCCGCACTTGATAAGCAGTTGCTGTAATAACTGCTTACGCTATAAGTGGAAGCCGCTAAGTTGCTTGTCAGGCAAATCAATGCCAAAACGAGTTGAGAGTTTCAATACATACGTCTCTCGTCAAACTTAATTACAGTCGTGTGACGCGGAAGCAAGATACGAAGCGACAGCAATGTTTCAATTTTTTAATTGGACATAGCCGTCGCATTCCTCAAAAGCAAGTAATTAAAAGAGAAGAGAGAAGTGTGTGAGTGACAACGAAACACAAGCGAGTATCACTCGCTATTCAATGTCAGTAATATGAACTGGGCATAGGTAAAAATTCACCAGCCCATATCTGTAAGTACTTGATATAAATTTTCCGCGGACTGGAAAAGCACAGCCAGTATGGGCTTTCGGGCTATGGCACGTATTGAATTATGACTGCACGAATTACCGACACTTAATGCCAAATAATGGCACAAAGCAATATAGCGTAGCAAAACCGTGCATTGATATTGCGTGTGGCATATGGGCAACGATAAATATAAGAGAACAGTAATTCTCTTATCAAACTACATAACCTGTTGATTTTGAATATCTCTTTGCTTCATATTTTCTGGTTGCTCAAACCAAATACAAGAAAACATACTGTAGCTACGTATTTATTATTTTATGGAGAGAAAATATGGCGCAAGCAAAAGTATTAAACCCAACCGAGTTGCGTAGAGTGCTGGACTACATAGCAACACGTAGGCACAGCGCACGAAACCGCGCTATGTTGCTTTTAACGCATTACGCAGGTATGCGAGTAGCCGAAGTAGCGGCACTACGCTTAAACGACGTTTTAAACAGCGACAGCACCATTAAGTCCGAAGTACGCTTAATGCCGCAACAAACTAAGGGCAAATATGCTCGTACTGTGTATTTAAACGAGAAAATTCAAAAAGAGTTGGCGCTATATATAAACAGCATACGAATGCTGGATATGAGTAAACCGCTGTTTCGAACGCAAAAGCAGGCAGGCTTTTCGGCAAACTCACTTACCCAGTACTTTTTCTATTTGTACCGCAATGTTGGCTTAACGGGCTGTAGTAGCCATACTGGACGGCGAAGCTTCTTAACTGGGCTGGCTAATAAGGGAACTGCTATACATATATTGAAAAGTCTTGCTGGGCACCGCAACATTAGTACAACTGCCGCTTACTTGTACTCTAGTCCAGCACAGCTTAAGGCAGCAGTAGAGTTGGCGTAAGACTCTTGCTTATTTCAAGAAGTCGTCTTCTCTATCTTCTGGCAACTTTAATAATTCAGCTAGTTTGCTTGAGGGTGAAGTCTTCGTAGACTCATTGCTAGCGTTTGGGTACTTAAAGTAGGTGTCTGGCGCATACAGTTGTGTATGTAGCGCAGCCTCTAGTACCTGTAATTTCACCTGCGCTTTGCTTAACTTATTGTGCGGCTTATTGCCCGTTTGATTATTTGCGCTACGAGAAGTAATAACGCGAGGAATACCAACAGTGTCTAGGCTAATTTGACTATCCGCAGTCCAGTCAGTGTCTCTGTCAAACCAACTACGAAGCGATGGTTCTGCTTCAATAATTTCTTGTAGGTACTCTAGTAGTTGCTCAAACTGTCTGTCTGCTTTGCCAAAAAGTTTCTTAGCGGCAGTATGTTTCTTGCGTATGCTCAAGCCTTCACCTTTGTTATACGTAAACAATGCTTTCTTTAGGCGCTCCTCATACTCTTTTACTTCGGTTGGTTTATCACTAAGTTCGGCGCGAATATTTTTTTGCTCATTCCAGCCGCTTGCTAGCATTGCGTATTCACTAGCCCATAGCCAAGTTTGAAGAGTGCGGTTTTGAACGTGTTCGCCACGTTTTAATTTGGCTATAAGTTCTTTTAGCTTTTCTGCCCGTTCATTTTCATATGATTCAAGTTTGCGTTTTGGCTGGGCGTTATTAGTATTGCTATTGCCGGCTTTGAGTTTGGCGCGAATTTCGGCAAGTGTTGCCATAATTTTTCTATAAGCGTATTAAAAGTGTGCGTTTATTATGCACGGATTTTCTACGTCTGCCAAAGCCTTTCTGGTATTGACTTAGAGCGTAGAAAATCAATACGCCAATAAAAAAACCCGCCGAAGCGGGTTTAAAGGAAGACTTGAAGCTAGCTTAGAACTTGTAGCCAATACCAACCAGTAGTTGATAAGAGTTTACGGATGGATTCGAGCTAATCTTATAACCATTGCTTCCGAGATTTGAAGAAAAGCTTGGCTTGCTGTAGCTCATATAGTTTCCTTCGGCAAAACCATAAATTCCGCCTGTAATAATTTGTTTATATCCTAGCCCAACAACATAACCGCCGACTGTAGAGGTTTGACTTCCCGCGTTAAGAATAGGGCCAGCACTATCGCCACTAGCAATATTGGCTGCCGATGGAGAGTAATAGTTTGGCGCTGAATTTTTCAAGGTTAAAGAGCTATATCCCGCCTTTAGATAGACTAATTTATCTTTATCAATTGCATAGCCTGGAGTGACAAAGATATTGAAGCGATTAGAGGCCTCTAGAGTTTGTCCAGAAAGTGTATTTCCTTCGCCAGTAGAGGAGAAGGTGGAGCTTTTTTGTGAAAGTGCTGAGTAGTCAGCGCCAATACCAATTAACCATTGCGGTGCAACTGAAAAGTTATAGCCCAAGCCAATTACTAGTGGCGCACCTCCAAATTGTTGGTTGCTAACATTCCAATTGTCATTTGGGTTTCCTGGGGAAGTTCCTGTGTTGCCAAGATTAGACGCACTATTACTTTCATAGCCGGTAGCAATTTGTCCGTAGAAGCCTTCAAATGCTGACTGTGCATATGCTGAAGTGGCAACTAATGCTGAGGCAGCAACGACTAGTAATTTCTTTTTCATTCTAAATTTCTCCTATTTTGTTTGGAATATTTAATTACAAATATTGAGATTATTTTACTAGTTAATGCTAAATTTTGTAAGTTAATAACCTTATAGATAATGTAAGCAAGCTTTAAATGTAGTTTTTAGTCAACTTAGGGCCTAAGACAGTCTTTCCGCCGCTAATGTAGCCGTCAACTTGCTGTAGTGCTTTTCCAGCATAGTCACGCTGGTTCCCATTTGCTTTGCTAGCGTGTGTATGTCTATATTGTTATCTAGCATTGCGAGCGTAGCGTAGGTATGGCGCAGACTATATAGGGTTCTATTCTGGTTTGTACTAATGTCTTTAAGCAGCCCGCTAGCTTTCATTAGCCATATAAACGTTGTATGGAAGCTTTTTGGTTGTGTGCCGTCTGGCAGGATAAACAACAAAATATCGTGCTTACCAGCTAGTACCATATCCAGCGTTTTGTTTTCAAATAATGGCTGTCGCTCGCAAAGCCTTACTAGCGCTGCCTCTGCACGGTTTTTTGCTATTAGGTAGCGTGCGCCCGTTTTGCCGCTTACCCAAATTCTTAAATACCGTTTACCTGTCTTACTATCTATGTACCAATTGATATGTTTCCATTTAATATTCAAACTCTCTTTACCGCTGCGCATTCCCGTTGCCGCGAGTAATTCAATATAGTCCCTCGCTAGTAAGCGCATATCTCTTGCTAGCTGGCTATGCCCACCTAAGCTGTAGTCTTCCAAAAAAGCTAGCAAATATTCCAACTCTTCTTTAGTAAACGCGGGACGAGCTTTTCCTTTCGCGCCACGTCTACTCAACTGTGCTACTGGGACTTGTGCGCTTAACCAGCCACGTTGTACTGCTGTGCTAACCACTCGGTTGTATGCGCTAGCGTGTGTCATTAGCGTGCTACTTAATGGCACTCTATTCATTAGTTGGTTGCGCCATATTTCATATTCGCGAATATGGGTGTTGTCGATATTTTCCAAGTAGCGTTTACCAAAGAACGGTATGAGATATTTGTTGATAGCGCGAATGTAGTCGTTGTTAGTCATAGTGCGTATGCCAGCACTAATTTCTGCTTCTAATTCTTTTATGGTTGCTTTTGCTATAGCGTCAAATTTATAGCGTGTATAGCTAACACCCATACGTTCTCTAAAGCGTGCCTCGTCATATATCTCGCAAGCCGCGCGACTAGCAAACTCAAAGTTATGGTGTTTAGTTGATATAGAGTGCCAGCGTTTGTCATACAACTTAAAGCGGGCTTGCCATACCGTTGAATTGCTACGCTTGTATAAAACCAATTCCCCGTCACGCAAACGGGCGACATTAGGTTGCTTTATGAGGGGCAGAGAAACTAAACTAATAACGTTATTAGCGTAGTTGTCTGTATATAAAACAGCGTTTGACTTGCGCATTGCCGGCACCAAAAACGCTAGCGTAGCGTCACAGCGCGGTGTTGGGCAAGCGGAATTTAAGCGTACAAAAACTGTGCAGGCACTACGAATGCTAAATTCTTAGGCGGCTGGTAGCAACGGTGAAATAACGGTTTGAGGGCGATATTGCTAGCAGTTATTGAGAAATTGAATGCGTTAAACAACTTTTAGCAGGCTAAAACACAGTTTCATTTATAATTCCAAGTCTTGGCCTGGTAGCTCAGTCGGTAGAGCAGAGGATTGAAAATCCTTGTGTCGGTGGTTCGATTCCGCCCCGGGCCACCAAGATTCTATAAACCACCTTCGGGTGGTTTTTTCGTTTGTGAGGTTTAGTGAAGACCTGCTTAAACTTAAGAAGCCTGCTTGAGCTCTTTCAGCACTTCTGTGTAGAAGCGGTTGGCCAGCTCATCCTCTGGCGTGAAGGATTGACCCCAGCCCTCTTTGTTGTAAATCTCAATTTCTTCGCTGTCTCTTGCCCGAATAAAGATGGCTATTTTGGGATTAAGGGTCCTGGCAGTTTCCACCATTTTGCTGATATCAATCGAGTCTTGAGAGGCAATCACCAAGATGGCTGCATTAGCAATATGAGCTTGGATCAATACAAATGGATCGGATGCATCTCCAGACACGGCCGGGGTTCCTGACTTTCTTAGATTTTCAACAATCGAGCGATCTTTTTCGGCGACCACACAAGAGACGCCTTGCGCTCTTAACTTTTCAAGCACCCTCTTACCCACTCGACCTTGACCAACAATCACCACTTGTCCAGACAGTAAAGATTCTTGGGTTGTTGTTGGAAGCAATGCAAGAGGATCCATTCTTTGATCTAAGGTCCTGGCTAAGGCTGAGCGCTTTCTGGCCCAATTGATCAATGGTGAAATGCTGTCAAACAAGAATGAATTAAGTGCGATTGAAATGATGGCGCCTGCCAGTATCAAACTATAAGCATCGTTTGGAATGAGCTTCATGGTCAAGCCCATGCCAGCAAGAATGAATGAGAACTCTCCGATTTGAGCCAAGCTAATACCCACCGTCGCGGCTGTGTTGAGTGGGTATCTGAAGAGTAAAACAAGGGCCATCGCGGCCAATGTTTTTCCAATAAGAATAATAAAAACGACAACCAGTAATTTAAGTGGTTCTTGCCACAAGATTTGTGGATCAAATAGCATGCCCACGGATACAAAGAAGAGCACAGCAAACGCATCTCTTAGAGGGAGAGATTCATCAGCGGCTCTTTTACTTAGTTTAGATTCTCCGAGCATCATGCCCGCGAAAAATGCGCCTAAAGCAAACGAAACATCAAATATCTTCGCGGCCAAGAAAGCGATACCAATCGCAGAAGCAATGACGGCCAAAGTGAATAACTCTCTAGAGCCATTTTTTGCTACCAACCATAAGATTTTGGGTAGCAATCTTTTACCAATGACCAACATGAGCACGATGAATGCACCCACTTTAGCCAAGGTGATACCTATGGTCTTAAGTAACTCCGTGAGGTTGCCACTGGCGGCGTGGATTCCATCGTTTTGTAGCAATTCAGCTAATACAGGAAGAAGAACCAAAGCCAAGACCATGACCAAGTCTTCAACAACCAACCAGCCCACAGCAATCTTGCCATTGGAGGTGTTTAAAAGACCTTTATCTTCTAATGCGCGCAAGAGAACAACCGTACTTGCAACAGATAGACTCAAGCCAAACACTAGGGAGCCTAATAAAGACCAGCCCCAATGATTGGCCACAAAAAAACCGAGCACTGTTGCAACTAACATTTGGAACAGTGCGCCAGGAATGGCAATTTTTTTGACAGACATTAAGTCGCCAATAGAAAAATGTAAGCCAACACCAAACATGAGTAGCATCACGCCAATTTCAGCTAATTGCATTGATAAGCCAACATCAGCAACGAAGCCTGGTGTGGCGGGGCCAATCAGAACGCCTGCTAATAGGTAGCCAACCAAGGGTGGCATTTTTAAATAAGTAACAACAAACCCCAGAATCAGGGCCAAGCTAAATCCAGCGGCAAGAATTGCAATGAGGCTTACATCATGTGGCATGAATCTGACCCCTTAATACTGTTGGAGTTTTATAAACCACAATAATAATTCACTACGTCAAAAGGGGTATTTGGGTTGTTAAATTAACCAAATGCTTTGGTTAATGATTAAGGGATCGCAAGGAGTGTCGTTTAAAACGACAGTCTAGGGCTAGAGTCATGCATCCTAGGTCCTGGTCGATTCCGCCCCGGGCCACCAAGATTCTATAAACCACCTTCGGGTGGTTTTTCATTGCGTCGATGATTACTTTACTGTTCTAGCTTGTGATTGAGATGCCCTGTCTTGACATAGATGAGCGCACCTTCTTCTTTGGTGAAAGGGGTGTGCTTGCTATATCTGGGGCTTCTGATCCACGTGCCACTCGGGTATGAGCCATGCTCATCATGAAAGACGCCTTCCAAAACGAGGATCTCTTCGCCACCTGGATGAACGTGTGGATTGAATATCGTGTTGGGTGCCCAACGCACCAGTGCCGTGCCTACGCCATCGAATTCATGTAAGGGCATCACTGATAGTCCAGGAACAAGACCTGGATACCAAGCAGTGTTGTTGGTGTCGATTCTGATGGTGGCTGAATCATCTGGATGAAACTGTCTTAATTTGACAAAAATCGTACAACCTTCTTTTGAATACGGAGTGTGGGAGCTGTTGGGTGGATTGCGCAGGTACATGCCTGCTGAGTAATCACCACTTTCGTCTGAGAAGGTGCCATCAAGTACTAATATTTCTTCTCCAGCAGCATGAGCGTGTTTTGGAAAAGAAGAGTTGGCGGCATAACTCACGATGGTGGTTGCAATCGCAACCTCATCACCGATGCGATCCAAAGGTTTTCGATTAACGCCCGCCATGGGTGATGGCAACCACGGTGCTTCGTGAGTGTTAACCACCGCTTTTTGACTGAAGTCCGCATTGATGTTCATGCTTAAGCCCTGAATGTGGGTAGGTGCCAATTTTTATACAAGGCAATCGCACGAATGACAAAGATGAATATGAATGAAATCACTGCGGCCATTGATTCATCTAGCAAGTAAGTGCTCAGCAGAATGTACAAAGTGCTTCCCGCGAAGGCAATGACGGCATACGGACGATTGTCTGAGAACAGCTGAGGAATTTCTCCGCAGACGATGTCACGAAGAGCGCCGCCAAAAGTGGCAGAAATAACGCCCAGCAAAATTGCTACGACCAAGGGCATGTCAAATTGAAGTGCGATCTGTGTTCCCAGTATCGTTGCCAAGGCAAGACCCATGGCATCCGGTAACTGAATCATTTTTTCTGTGTAAACCAAGTGTTTGTTTTTGATGAACCAAATACTGACAATGGTCAGCGCAATGATGACCCAAAGCCAGTAAGAGTGTTCAACCCAAAAGAAGGGTCTGCGATCTAAAAGAATGTCTCTTAATGTGCCGCCGCCAAAAGCAGTTAAACCAGCCACGATGCTGACACCCACCAAGTCTAATTTTTTCTTGAGGCCTGCAATGAGTCCTGAGGCAGCAAACGAGAAGATGCCTATCAATTCGATGATTTCTTGGAAAAAGCTGAGGGTTGGTGTGCTGAACATGAATGGGTGGCTTATCTATTGCTTATAAGAAGGTAGAAGATATTCTTATTATGCAATGCGCCTGAAAATAATTCAGATAGTGATTAATATTGAGATCTAAGATTAAGTTAATCAGAGAGCCAAGGTAAATCAATATGAAGCGTCTTCTGGGTATTCAGGGAAATGATCAAGGCCATTGGGTGGGTGATGGATTCCCGGTGCGCACCTTATTCTTCTATCAACAATTGGGCAAAGAGATGAGCCCATTTTTGATGCTTGATTTAGCGGGGCCTGCTGAGTTTCCACCAACAACTGAGCGCAAGGGTGTCGGCACTCATCCTCACCGTGGTTTTGAGACAGTGACGATTGTTTATGACGGCGAGGTCTCACATAAAGACTCAACGGGTCAAGGCGGAACCATTGGCCCTGGAGATGTTCAGTGGATGACTGCTGGTGCAGGCATTCTGCATCAAGAATTTCATTCAGATGCTTTTGCAAAGCAAGGTGGAGTTTTACAAATGGTTCAGCTGTGGGTCAATTTGCCAGCAAAACACAAAATGACTGAGCCTGGCTATCAGCCTATCTTGAGTGAGAGCATTCCTGAGATTCAATTATCAAACTCAAGCGGATCAATCAGGGTGATTGCGGGCGAGTATGAAGGGCGAGTGGGCCCTGCAAAAACTTTTACGCCCATGAATGTGTTTGATATTCGTTTGAAAAAAGGCGAGGAGCTTGTTTTGCCAGCGGCCACTGGTTGGAATACTTCTGTGGTCGTTTTGCGTGGGGCGCTTGAAGCTCCTATTGATCCAGGCGTTATTGCAAAAGATGCAAAGATGCTGATGTTCAGTCAAGACGGGGAAGGCATCAAAGTCAAAGCTCTTGAAGATACAGTGGCTTTGCTCTTAAGTGGCGAGCCCATTGAAGAACCCATTGTTGGTCATGGACCTTTTGTGATGAACACCCGAGAAGAGATCGAACAAGCGATCAATGATTTCAACCGAGGGGCTTTCGGTAGTATTTAATTACTTTGATCAGTGTTTAAAGAATCCCAATACCTTTGAAAAACTGAGAGCCCAGGGGTGAGATTGGATCATGAATCTTTCCAATCTTGCCCGTGATCTTTTTTACTTCATCGATCAAAATCCTGCCATAGCCTTGGCGACGATAGGCCAAGTTGACATAGATGTACTCAATGTCACCAGAATCTAAAAATCTACAATAAGCAATCGTCGTATTTTGATTCTTGATGAGCACAATGCCATCAGAGATATCTATCTGATAGCTGTTTTTATCAATGGTCATTTAGATCACAAAAATGTGACGCGTTTGGTCAGAGCTTCTAAGGTGACTTGAGGGCTGGCGATTGTTTTGCCATTGTCTGCACTGTTGGCAACCACCCCTTTGCCTGCGATGGGCGCCAAGTTATCAACTTTGAAGCGGCCTGCTTGATCTTGTTGGCGAATAAAACATTCTTCATCAAAGAATAGTTGGTCAAAATTGAAGTCAATTTCATCTGAGTCGACTGTTTTGAAACCAATTAAATCTTGAATTGCTTCAATGGTTGGCTCAATTTCAACTTCGGTGACTTCTTTGAGCTGGGGATTGATTAGAAATGCTTTCATCGTAAAACCTTTTTTATTTGATTGTTATGGGTTCAATCGTAAAGTAAATGGCTTAAGTCTGCCTCGCATGCGCCCATCTCCCCTTTATTTCTTGGGGGTAATTAGCCTCAAAGCTAATTGCTCCAAGTGTCTCTAATCGCTAAATTCAAACAGTTACAACTTCCATAAATTAATAGGGTTTTCATGAAAAAAGTAATTAAAACCGTTGCGCTAGCTTTGGCATTGGCTAACGTTGGTTCAGCAATGGCCGCCGGCGGTGGCGGCGTGATCTCAGATCCAGGTGCGCGCCAAGGCAAGCACTTTGATGTGAAGGGCAAAATGCCTTCAAAGTTCACCATGGAATTACAAAATGGTTTGCGTAAGTCATTGCCGTTTGAAGATAAGCGTGATTTTGAAGAAGCTAAAAAAGGCTTTATCGCCGCTCCCACTTATAAGCAAATCATGGCCGAGGCTGGCAACGTTGCTTGGGATATCGGTAGCTATGACTATTTATTAGATGGTAAAGATTTCGACAGCATTCATCCATCATTGCAACGTCAAGCCATCTTGAATATGGCTTATGGTTTATACGAAGTTGTGCCAGGAAAAATTTATCAAGTGCGCGGCTTTGACCTTGCAAACATCAGCTTTGTAAAAGGTAAAACAGGTTGGATCGTGTTCGATCCGTTGACCGCTAAAGAAACAGCCAAAGCTGCTTTAGATTTGATCAATGAAAAATTAGGTAAGCGCCCTGTTGTGGCGGTGGTTTACTCTCACTCACACGCTGACCATTACGGTGGCGTGCGTGGCGTGGTAGATGAGAAAGATGTTAGAAGTGGCAAAGTGCCTGTGATTGCGCCAATCGGCTTCATGGATCACGCGATTGCAGAGAACGTTTATGCAGGCGCTGCTATGAACCGCCGCATGTTTTTCCAATATGGTGTTCTTCTGCCACGCAGCCCATTTGGTCACGTGGACCAATCGATTGGTAAAAATACAGCATCCGGTAATTTAGGACTGATCGAACCAAGTCGTTACATTTCAAAAGATTTTGAAACATTGACGATTGATGGCGTTGTGATGGAATTCCAAAACACTCCAGGAACAGAAGCTCCAGCAGAAATGAATACTTATTTCCCGCAGATGAAAGCTTTCTGGGCAGCAGAAAATATCACGGGCACGATTCATAACATTTACACACTGCGTGGCGCATTGGTGCGTGATGCTTTGGCATGGTCAAAGCACATCAACACAGCCTTGTATCGTTATGGCAATAAAGTTGAGGTGATGTTCGCTTCGCATAGCTGGCCACGTTGGGGCAATGAGCGCATTCAAGAAATCATGCGCGATCAACGTGATACCTATGCACATTTGAATAATGAAGTTCTTCACCTTGCTAACAAGGGTGTGACGATCAATGAAGTTCATAACGTTTACCATTTGCCTGAGAGCTTGAAATCAAAATGGCACTCTCACAGTTATCACGGCTCTGAAGAACATAACAGCCGCGCTGTGATCAATCGTTATTTAGGTTACTGGGATGCCAACCCTGCAACATTGATGCCTTTGTCACCAAAAGACTCTGCGCCTCTTTATGTTGAGATGATGGGCGGATCTAAAAAGATTATTAAGAAGGCTAAGTCGCTGCATGATGAAGGTAAATATCGTGAAGCCACTGAAATCTTGAATAAGCTCGTTTACGCTGAGCCAGAGAACACAGCTGCTAAAGATTTGTTGGCGGATGTGTATGAGCAAATTGGCTATCAAAAAGAAAGCCCAAGTGTGCGCAATAGTTTCTTGGCCGCTGCTTATGAATTAAGACACGGTATGCCTGCTGGTGTTCCGCCTAAGTCCAGTGGCCCAGATACCATCAAAGCGATGACCACAGAGTTATGGTTGAACGCTTTGGGTATTGGCTTGGACAGCAAAAAAGCAGCCGGCAAGAAGTTCATCATCAACTTAGTAACACCAGACAATGGTGAGAAGTTTGTTGTGGAGATGAGCAATTCAGCCTTGACCAACATCAAGGGCCAGCAAGCTAAAAAACCTGATCTCACAATCACGATCAATCGTAAAGAGCTTGAGTTAGTGATGGGCGGTAAGTCTACTTTTGATAAGTTGTTATCAGAAGGCAAGGTTAAGTTTGTTGGTAACCGCAAAGCGTTTGATGAATTGCGTTCATCATTGGTGACCTTTGTTCCAGACTTTGAATTAATCCCAGGAACAAAGTCAAAGACCAAATCTCCAGCAGCTCCTGCAGCTCCCGCAAAAGATCCTCTTGAGGCACCAGAGCCTGCAAGCTCTGCCGGGGTTTAATTTGTAGATATCAAGAGCTCTAAAAAGCTTTAAGCTGCACTCAAGGGCTGCCAACAAATGTTGGCGGCCCTTTTTCTTTGGGTGTTGAAGCTTTGTTGTATCAACCTATAATCTAAAGCAGTGAAAAAAATCTGAGATTTGATTGAAAAAAGAAATTAAACGAATTGCTGTGCTTGGGGCCGGGGCCGTTGGTTGCTTTTTTGGCGGCATGCTGGCTCGCGCAGGCAAAGAAGTTCTGTTGATTGCTCGAGACAATCATGTGCAAGCCATCAAGAAAAATGGCTTGTTGATGGAGTTTCAACATTCACAAGAATATGTGGCGATTGAAGCCAGCAGCAATGTGGAGGATATAGCGGGCGCTGATCTTATTTTGTGCTGCGTTAAATCACCCGACACAGAGCGTTCGATGCGTGAAATCAAAGATTTGATTAAGCCAGATGCCTTGATTTTGAGTTTGCAAAATGGGGTTGATAACGCCGAAAGAATCGCTCAAGTTGTGCCAAATCATCCTATTTCTGCTGTTGTCTATGTTGCAACAGGCATGGGTGGTGATGGTCATGTGAAGCACTTTGGTCGAGGAGAGCTCATCATTGGACAGGTTGGTGGGCATGAGAACATTTCTGCCGAGTTAGAACAGATTTGTGAGCTATTTTTGAGCGCTCAAATACCATGTTCAGTATCAGACAGTATTCAGCGTGAGCTTTGGCTTAAATTTTTAGTCAATTGCTCATACAACGGCATATCTGCCATTGGGCAGATCACTTATGGTGAAATGGTTCAGCAAGAAAATATCCAACAATTAATCAAAGACCTCACCGTTGAATTTCTTTTGGTGGCAGCTCAAGAAAAGATAGATATATCTTTGGCTGAGGCGCAAATGGTGAATGAGAAAATTGCTAAAACAATGGCAGGTCAGCGTTCTTCTACGGCACAAGATCTCATGCGCCGCAAGCCAACAGAGATAGATTATTTGAATGGCTTAATCGTTCGCAAAGCAAAACAACATGGCCTCAATGTGCCCAATCATCAGGCCATCTATGCTTTGGTAAAAATGATTGAGCAAAAGAACCTTGAGTCATCTATTTAAATGACAGCAGTTTTATATTCTTATCGACGTTGTCCTTATGCCATGAGAGCCAGAATGGCTTTGGCTTATTCAGGCATTCCAGTTGAAATCCGAGAAATTTCTTTAAGAGAAAAGCCAGCTTCTATGTTGGCTATTTCGCCTAAAGGCACTGTTCCAGTCTTGCAAAGTGATGATCTTGTGCTTGAGCAGAGTTACGACATCATGAAGTGGGCCTTAAAACAATCGGATCCAGACCAGTGGTTTTCTGTTGAGACAGAATCCGTCATTGATGAATGGGTTGAAAAGAATGATGGCCCGTTTAAAAAGTTATTGGATCAATACAAGTATCCCGATAGGTATCCAGATATTTCTCTTGAGGAGACTTTGAGCCAAGCAACAATATCATTTCTTGGGCCAATCAATGAGCAGCTAAAGAAAAGTGCTTATTTGTTGGGGCCAAAGATGAGTTTGGCTGATATAGCGATATTTCCATTTGTGCGTCAGTTTTCAATGGTTAATTCAGAGTGGATTGATCAATCAGGCCTGAATTTCTTAAAACAATGGTTAAATGAACATCTTGAGTCACCTTTGTTTTTAAGTGTGATGCAAAAATACCCAACTTGGTATGACCCAACCCCGGAGTGAGCATGAAAAAGTTTATTGGATTCTTATTTTTATTGGTTTTGCTCTTCTGCCTTTACACCTGGTTGGTTTTGACTTGGAGCTATTCAGCTGGTGAGCGCGCTGGCTATGTGCAAAAGTTTTCCAAAAAAGGTTGGGTATGTAAAACCTGGGAAGGTGAATTGGCCATGATCAATATGCCTGGAACCTTGACTGAAAAATTTAACTTCACAGTTCATGATGAAGCAGTCGTTAAGAAAATCAATGAAAGCATGGGTAAGCGTGTTTCATTGGTGTATGAAGAGCACGTGGGTATTCCAACGACCTGTTTTGGTGACACGGGTCATTTCGTCAAAGACATACTCATTGTTGATTAACTACTTGGTCAGAATTAGTTTTCTATATTTGGTGATTCTCAGTCGATAGACTTCACCCTCATGTGCAATGTCCAAGTAATTGGACTTGCCCATCAATTCTTTGCTATCAATCAATTTAATATCTGTTTTTTCTACTTCTTTTGTGGAGAAGTGATTATTTTCTTTAGTCATAAGACACTCTTCTTTTGAAAGAAGAAATCATTCTAAAGCATCAAATCAATACTCAAAATAGGGATTAAGTTTGAATCACTTCAAGCTTTTTGATTGGGAATTCTTTTCTTGTAAAGAAAAATGACAGCTTTAGCAAAGTAAATAACAATGAATGTGCCAATCAAATCCCCAATGATCATCACGCCTAAATCTTCAAAGAAGAGATGATCTTTGTTGTGTAGTGAATACCATGCCTGATGCATCAGCGGGCTGAAAATTGAAAAAATAAAAACACAGTTGAGCAATTGCTTTGCATCAAGTTGTGAGAGATCTTGTTTTAAGTCAGAGTCTCTGAAAACAAGCTGTTTCGCGATATAGGGAGCCAGACCGCTGATGATGCCTGCGCCGATGCCTAGGATGGGGTCTTCAAAATAAAAGCCCAGGCTGATAGCGATTGAGGCGATGGCAATTCCCAGGGCGCCGTTTTTATCTAACAATAAAGTCAGCAAAAGCCTTAATCCTGCCGGCAAAAAAACCCAAGACACTCCAAGGGAAAATGAAAACGAGCCCATGACATATGAGTTGATTGAAAAGCTCGCCGCATAAAGAATCGCAGCAATACAGATCAGAATGGGGCTTAGAAAAACAGACGAAGGCATGGCTCTGAATATAACAAATTGTTCGCTATTTTGTTACTTTAAACATTTAACTCAAATTTAATATTCTTTCCAAAATTATGGTTACAATTTGAAGCACGTAGGGTTCTACGTGCAACCATCCAACCATGATTGATAAGGAGCATCACTTGAATAAAGCAGAACTTATTTCCGCAATTGCAGAAGAATCTGAGTTGTCAAAAGCTAAAGCTGAATTTGCATTGAATTCAGTAATGGACAACATCAAGAAGGCCGTTACTAAAGGTGACAGCGTTCAGTTAATCGGTTTCGGTACTTTTGGTTCTGGTAAGCGTGCTGCTCGTATGGGCCGTAATCCAAAAACTGGCGAAGCAATCAAGATTGCTGCAGCTAAGACAGTTAAATTTACTGCAGGTAAAGCATTTAAAGATGCCGTGAATAAGCGTAAGAAGTAATTCGCTGATTTGCAATATTAAAAAGCCCAGCTGTTTAGCTGGGCTTTTTTTATGTCTTATCCACCTCGATGGATTACTTGATTGGTTTCTAACTTTGTACGAGTCTTCGGTAGCGATGAATGCTCATTAGAATGCCCACGCCGATACCAAGAGTCACAAGAGCTGTACCGCCGTAGCTGATGAATGGCAGGGGTACGCCAACCACTGGTAGAAGGCCGCTGACCATGCCCATGTTGACGAAGGCATAGGTGAAGAAAATCATTGTCACAGCGCCGCCCAAGAGTCTCGTGAAGAGCGTGGGGGCGTTTGATGCAATGGCGAGACCTCTTTGAATCAAGGCAACGAATAAGGCCAACAAAATGATGTTGCCAAGCAATCCAAACTCTTCTGCAAAAACAGCAAAGATAAAGTCGGTGTGTTTTTCTGGAATGAACTCAAGGTGTGCCTGAGTGCCGTTGAGCCAGCCCTTACCAAAAAGCCCACCAGAGCCAATCGCGATGATCGATTGAATCGTATGGAAACCTTTACCCAAAGGGTCTGAGCTAGGGTTTAAAAGCGTGCACACACGATTTTTTTGATATTCATGAAGAATGTACCACTTCACTTCTGGTTCGCAAATATAGCCACCGAAAATGATGATCAACAAAATGCCGAGCGTGCCGACTCCAACGACTGGAATGATGTATTTCCAAGGAAATCCTGCAAGAATGATCACGTAAAGACCAGAGGCCATGACCAGCAATGCTGTGCCTAGGTCAGGCTGTCTACCAATCAAGGCAACCGGCAAAATTAACAACAAAGCTGCTACACCGTAATCCCAAGTTTTTAAGACGCCTTCGCGACGTTGAAAGTACCAGGCCAACATCATGGGCATGGCAATCTTCATGATTTCTGAAGGCTGTATCACGATGCCAATGTTGACCCAGCGGCGCGCACCTTTTTTGATCAAGCCAAAAGCCGCTACTGCAAGCAGCAATGCAATACCAATGGTGTAAATCCAGATGGCAGATTTTTCTAGCCACTTCGGCGGAATTCTGGAGACGATCAACATCAAACCAATCGATACAATCAGATTGCGTGCTTGATCAACAAACTGCACATGCGTTCCGCTCGTCGCTGAAATAAATGTGACGATGCTGATGGCCACAAGCGCGAGAACGATCAGACCCAAGGTTTTATCAAGGCCACTCCACAGAAAGTCGATCTTATGAATTAAGGAGCGTTTTTCCATTCAGGAACCTCCTTAGGCCAACGACCCTCAAGATAGTAATCAAGCGCACGTCGTGCGATAGGAGCTGCGTGAGCAGCGCCGAAGCCAGCATTTTCAACAATCATGGCAATAGCAATTTTTGGATTTTCTGCTGGAGCAAAGACGACGTATAAAGCATGGTCTCTTAAAAATTCTGGAGTAGCGCCGTGGTTATAGTTTTTGGCATTCAAGCTATATACCTGGGCCGTACCAGTTTTACCGGCAGCGTTGTAACCAGCTCCTTTGAATGCGCCTGCTGATGTACCAAATCTATTCACATCCACCATGGCATTGGTGATCACATCAATATTTTCTTTCTTTAGATCAATTTTGTAGCTCTCTTGAGGCGTGGTCAAAACACGATCTTTGGTGATTGGGTTTTCAATTGATTTCACCAGGTGAGGTTTCATCACCACACCTTGGTTCGCAAGGTTGGCCGTGGCATGGGCTAATTGCAAAATAGAAAAGCTGTTGTAGCCTTGTCCGATACCTAAAGAAATCGTTTCGCCTTCAAACCATTTTTGTTGCTCTGGTTTTTTAAATGCCTTTTCTTTCCATGAAGTCGAAGGCAAGACCCCCCGTGCTTCGCCCACAAGATCGATGCCGGTGATTTGACCAAGCCCAAGTGGCTTCATGAAGTCGTGCATCGGATTGACGCCGATATCGCGAGCCAAGTGGTAGTAATAGGTATTACAAGAGTCAACAATTGATTTGGCCATATCCACTGTGCCGTGACCGCCGACCTTATCATCTCTGAATGTGTTGTTACCGAGAATGAAGTAACCAGGATCTGCGATCGATTGACTAGGTGTGCGTTTGCCAGTCTCAAGAGCTGCCAGTGCCATGAATGGCTTATACGTTGAACCTGGGGCGTAGGTGCCTTTTAGCGGGCGATTGTAGAGAGGCTTTTCTGGAGAGTCATTCAAGTCTTTCCAAGTACTGGCATCAATGCCTTCCACAAAATCATTTGGATTGAAATTAGGTTTTGAAACAAACGCAAGGATGTCGCCAGTTTTTGGTTCAATCGCCACAAATGCGCCACGTCTTTTTCCGTATAACTGTTCAACCAAATGTTGAAGTTTGATATCAACGGCCAGTACTAGATTTTTTCCTGGCGTAGAGGAAGATGTTGAGAGTGTTCTGACCGCTCTTCCGCCAGCGGTGATTTCAACTTGCTCAAATCCTGGGGAACCTCTGAGAGCCTGTTCGTAACTTTGTTCAATGCCAACTTTGCCTATGTATGGCATGCCCAGTAAGTTGATATTTTTTCTCTGAGCCCAATCCTCATCCATGCTTTTGCTTGAGTCTAATTCAGCAATTAATTTTTCACGATCTTTTTGTGACACTCGGCCGATGTAGCCGATCAAGTGTGAACCAAGCTCACCATATGGATATTGTCTAAATAAGCGCGCACGAATTTCAACCCCAGGAAATCTGAAGCGTTGAGCCGTGAATCTTGCAACTTCGACATCGCTGAGCAATGTTCTGACGGGGAATGAATCAAAGGTTTTTGACTCTGCCGCTAACTTTAAAAAGTTACGACGATCTTTGGGCTGAATATCAATGACTGATGACAGTTGATCAAGCAAATCATTTAAGTTGGTTTCAACTTGTGATGGATTTATTTCTAATGTGTAGGCTGAGTAATTGCGTGCAATCACAATGCCGTTGCGATCGTAAATGAGACCGCGATTGGCTGGCACCGGTATCAAGGCAATGCGATTATTTTCTGCTGCCAAAGAGTGACGTTGATGCGTGAATACTTGGAGCCAAACAAATCTCAATAAAAGTATTGAAAAGCAAATCAATACAAAAATCATTGCAACAGTCAGTCGATCTTGAAATGACTTAACGGTTGGTTGAGATTGATTGAATCTATTCATGTGCCGTCAATTAAATCGGACGGTTGAGGTCAACATCAGTTGGCCTGCGTTGCGGCGCTAATAATAAGAACACTGCTACTGGCCATAAAAGGGCTTCAATAAAACCAGAGAAAAGACTCGACCATGCCCAGAATGGAATTTCACCGGTTGCAACCCAACGAATGATCAGTGGCCAAATAGAGGCCGAGATGAAAAGTGGTAACAGATGTAAGGCTTGTTGGATGCGAGTAAATCCCATCACGCGCCTTTGCCAAAAAATACCGAAGTAAGCAACCAGCGGGTACATGAATGCATATTGACCAAGCAAGTTGCCATTGTGAACATCCATGACCAAGCCCAAACAAAACGCCCAAATCACGCCGACTTTTCTTGGTTGGTGAATGGTCCAAAACACCAAGCAAAGCAATAGCCAATCAGGCACCCAGGGTGCATTGCCCAGCGGCAAGAAATTCAGTAAGGTGGCTGCTATCAAGCTTGCGGCAATAAACAGAGGGTTCGCAGGACGAAGGATGTAGCCGCTTTCAATCATGGCTTACCTCTGTATAAACGATTGGATTTTGAGTCAGTTTCTTTGAAATTTTTACTTGCTTCTGGTTTAGGACCAAATCCAGAGTCGTAGAAAAGAATCATCACGTGACGAAAGCGATTCACACCGCCTACTGGAGAGCAGTAAACGTAGGCAAAGTTCTTATCCACGTTGCGTTCAATTTTATCGATGGTGGCCACTGCAAATCCTGGCGGATAAACGCCATCAATGCCAGATGTCATTAGAACGTCGCCCACTTGCAAATCACTCACGGCAGCCATGTGTCTCAATTCCAGCGGTCGACCTCTGCCATTGCCATGAAGGGCGCCCCTAAGACCATTTCTGGCTACTTGAATTGGGATCACCATGTCTCTGTCATCTAACAAAGACACTTCGGATTTGTTTTCCATCACACGAACCACTTGACCAACAATGCCTTGATGATCTGAAACTGCTTGGCCAAGTGAGATGTTGTCTGATGCGCCTCGATCAATCACCACGCGTTGAGACATTGGATTGGAGGGGCTGTAAAGAATCTGGGCAATCAAAATCTTAAAGCGAGCCTGTTCTTTGATGCCAATCAGGTTTCGCAATTGTGTATTTTCGGACATGAACAGCTCTGACTGATTTGCCAAGAGTGTTAATTCGGCCACTCGCTTGGTGAGAGCCTCATTTTCAACCTCTAGAGAGCCTTTGCTTGTCAGGTAGTCATAAGTGCCAACCAATGCATTTCTGGGCATTTGCATGGCGTATTGAAATGGGGTGAGCATGTAGCTTGCCACCGAACGAACTTCATTCAGTGCTTTTAATTGATGGTCCATGACCATCAACACAACGCTGATGAAAAGGCAGATCGCCAGCTTGATAAGAGCTGGCGTACCTTGTTTGAAGAGAGGAGGAGGGCTAAGCTGCAATGAAATCTCTCTAGCTGCTTAGCGAACTTATTCTTGTGAGAATACGCCGCCTAGCTTGTCCATGCGCTCTAGCGCAATGCCTGAGCCTCTGACCACGCAGGTCAATGGATCTTCGGCAATATGAACAGGAAGGCCAGTTTCCTCAAGCAATAAGCGATCTAGGTCGCGAAGCAAAGCGCCGCCACCAGTCAACATCATGCCGCGATCAGCAATGTCAGAAGCCAACTCTGGAGGTGTTTGCTCTAGGGCTACCTTCACGGCCGTCACGATTTGATTCAACGGATCGGTCAAGGCTTCTAGAATTTCATTGCTTGTTACTGTGAAGCTGCGTGGGATACCTTCAGAAAGGTTGCGGCCACGGATTTCCATGTCTTTCACTTCTGAGCCTGGGAAGGCTGAACCAATCGTTTTCTTGATGGCTTCAGAGGTTTGTTCGCCAATCAACATACCGTAGTTACGACGGATGTAATTGATGATGGCTTCGTCAAATTTATCACCGCCAACACGGATAGAACCCTTGTAAACCATGCCGCCTAGGGACATCACGCCCACTTCAGTTGTGCCGCCACCGATATCCACCACCATTGAGCCAGAAGCTTCTGATACTGGTAAACCGGCGCCGATGGCCGCAGCCATTGGTTCTTCAATCAAATAGACCTGTGAGGCGCCTGCACCTAGGGCAGATTCACGAATGGCGCGTCTTTCAACCTGTGTTGAGCCGCAAGGCACGCAAATGATGATTCTTGGGCTTGGTTTGAGCAATTTGGTCTCATGAACCATTTTGATGAACTGCTTGAGCATTTGCTCAGTGATCGTGAAATCAGCAATAACACCATCTTTCATAGGGCGAATTGCTTCAATATTGCCTGGAACTCGACCAAGCATCTGCTTGGCTTCCTTACCTACGGCTAAAATAGTCTTTTTGCCATTCGGACCGCCTTCTTGACGAATCGCCACAACCGATGGCTCATCAAGGACAATGCCCTTATCACGCATGTAAATAAGGGTGTTTGCGGTACCCAAGTCAATGGCTAAATCATTAGAAAAGTAATTGCGAAAGAGACCAAACATAATATAAGTAGGAAAATAGATTAATTAATACGTTAATGAACCCTTTAATGATACCGTAGCAGGACAAATGAATCTCGAAGATGTTAAGCGCATAGCGCATTTATCCCATTTATCGCTCTCGGAAGACGAGGCAACAGCCACTTTGGCCCAATTGCAGAAAGTCTTCCATTTGGTAGAGCAAATGCAGGCCGTTGATACCGATGGTGTTGAGCCTTTGGCCCACCCAATTGAGCAAATCATGGCCATTGCCCAGCCATTGCGTGAAGATGTGGTCACGGAGCATGATCAAAGAGATGCTTATTTAAAAAATGCACCTGCTGAACATGATGGTTTATTTCTTGTGCCAAAGGTGATCGAATGAGCTGGCACACCAAAACCATTGCTGAATTATCAAAATCACTTCATTCAAAAGAAGTGAGCAGCCAAGAGCTCGCAAATTACTTTTTAAGTCGCATTGCTGAGTCTAAAGAACTGAACGCATTCGTTGATGTGAACGTTGAACAAACTTTGTTGCAAGCCAAGGCGGCTGATGCTCAATTGGCCGATGGTTCTGCAACGACTTTGACAGGTGTGCCATTGGCGCACAAAGATATCTTTGTTACCAAGCATTGGAAGACAACGGCGGGTTCAAAAATATTGAATAACTACATCAGTCCATTTGATGCGCATGTGGTTGCTGAGCTTGGAGTTGGTCGTGCCGGCATGGTTTGTTTGGGTAAGGTCAACATGGACGAGTTCGCCATGGGATCTTCAAATGAAAGTGCTTATGCAGGCCCCACTAAAAATCCTTGGGATCTCGCGAGAGTACCCGGTGGTTCTTCAGGTGGTTCTGCTGCAGCCATTGCTGCAGGTTTAGCGCCCGCATCAACAGGAACAGATACCGGCGGATCGATTCGTCAGCCCGCAGCTTTTTGCGGCATCACCGGCATTAAGCCAACCTATGGCCGAGTGTCACGTTACGGCATGATTGCTTATGCGTCTTCTCTTGACCAAGCCGGCCCAATGGCCAAGACGGCAGAAGATTGCGCCATCATGCTTAACGCCATGGCAGGACATGATGCAAAAGATTCCACGAGCTTGGATCGTGCCAAAGAAGATTACACAAAAGCACTTGGTAAAACTTGGTCAGGTGAGCCAGGCTTGCCTCTCAAAGGTTTAAGAGTCGGCTTGCCTAAAGAGTATTTTGGTGATGGCTTGAATGCGGACGTTAGAGCTGCTGTTGATGCTGCCATTGAGCAATTGAAAAAAATGGGCGCCGAGTGTGTGCCTGTGTCTTTGCCTAAAACAGAGTTATCGATTCCGGTGTATTACGTCTTGGCTCCTGCAGAAGCATCGAGTAATTTGAGTCGTTTTGATGGTGTTCGTTATGGACATCGCGCTGCAGAGTACAGCGATTTATCAGACATGTACAAGCGCTCAAGATCTGAAGGTTTTGGTTCAGAAGTGAAGCGTCGCATCATGATTGGTGCTTACGTTTTGTCGCACGGTTATTACGATGCTTATTATTTAAAAGCACAGAGAATTCGTCGCATCATTGCGCAAGATTTTCAAAATGCATTTGATGCGTGCGACATCATCGCAGGACCAGTTGCACCGAATGTTGCTGGCAAGCTGGGTGAAAAAGTTTCAGATCCAACGCAAATGTATTTAGAAGATATTTATACGCTTTCACCAAATTTGGCAGGATTGCCAGCGATGAGTGTGCCGTGTGGTTTTGGCGATCATGGCATGCCGGTTGGTTTGCAATTAATTGGTAATTACTTCTCTGAAGCTGCTTTGCTACAAGTGGCGCATGCTTATCAACAAGAAACCAATTGGCATCAAGCCCAATCACCTTTTGCAGTGAAAGGTGGTGCGTGATGAAATGGGAAGTCGTGATTGGCATGGAAACCCATGCGCAACTAAGAACCAATTCAAAGATATTCAGCGGCGCCTCGATTGAGTTTGGTGCAGAGCCAAACAGACAAGCGTGTGCGGTTGATTTGGCTTTGCCAGGCGTTTTACCTGTTTTAAATAAAGGCGCAGTGGCCCACGCGATTCGTTTTGGTTTGGCAGTTGGTGCACACATTGCACCATTGAGTATTTTTGCTCGTAAGAACTATTTCTATCCTGATTTGCCTAAGGGTTATCAAATCAGTCAATTTGAAATCCCAGTGGTGCAAGGTGGCAAGGTTCACATTGTTTTAGACGGTGAAGCTAAAACTGTGCAATTGACCAGAGCCCATTTGGAAGAAGATGCGGGTAAATCATTGCATGAAGATTTCCGAGGCCCTCATGGCGAATCATCCAGTGGCATCGATTTGAATCGTGCCGGCACACCTTTGCTGGAGATTGTCACAGAGCCAGATATGCGAAGTGCAGCTGAAGCTGTGGCTTATGCCAAGGCGCTGCATAGTTTGGTGGTTTGGTTGGGCGTTTGCGATGGCAATATGCAAGAAGGTTCTTTCCGTTGCGATGCCAACGTTTCAGTTAGACCCGTTGGGCAAAAAGAATACGGCACCCGTTGCGAAATTAAAAACTTGAACTCTTTCCGCTTTTTAGAAGAGGCGATTCAATACGAAGTTCGTCGTCAAATTGAATTGATCGAAGACGGTGGCCGAGTTATTCAAGAAACGCGACTATACGATCCAGACAAAAAAGAAACACGCAGCATGCGCAGCAAGGAAGACGCGAATGACTACCGCTATTTCCCGGATCCTGATTTATTGCCACTGATGATTTCTGAAGAGTGGATCGCTAAAGAGCGTGCTGAAATGACAGAATTGCCAGCACAAAAATCAGAGCGTTGGCAGTCTGAGTTTGGTTTGTCTGCCTACGATTGCCAGGTTCTCACGCAAGAGCGAGCCACGGCTGATTTTTATGAAGACTTGCTTAAACAAGTGGGCAAAGATCAAGCCAAGGCAGCCGCTAATTTGATGACTGGTGAATTTGCTTCAGCTCTGAATAAAGAAGGCATCAGTGCAGCGCAATCACCACTGAACCCTTCTCAGTTGGCGCAATTAATTCAACGCATTGCTGATGGCACGATTTCTAACAAAATCGCGAAAGAAATTTTCACGGCGATGTGGGATGAGAAAGCATCAGACCTTGATGCGGTTGATCGCATCATTGAAGCAAAAGGACTCAAGCAAATCAGTGACAGCGGCGCTTTAGAGGCGATCATTGATCAAGTGTTGGCGGCTAATCAAAAGTCGGTAGAGGAGTTCCGCGCTGGCAAAGAAAAAGCGTTTAATGCTTTGATTGGTCAGATCATGAAAGCAACTCAAGGCAAGGCCAATCCACAGCAAGTCAACAAATTACTCACGGATAAGTTAAATCAATCATGACACAAGCAAACAATCAAACGGCTGAGCAACAAGAGCGCGAAGCTCTAGTGGCAGAGTGGCTTTTGGCAACCCCAGGTTTTTTTGAAAGACATGCTGATTTATTGGCAGACATTCAATTAAAAAATCCACATGGTGATCGCGCCATTTCTTTGCAAGAGCGTCAGTTGGGTGTTTTGCGTCAACAAAACCAAGCCTTGAATCAGCGTCTTTCAGACATGCTGCGCTTTGGTAGTCAAAACGATAAAACTCAGGGTTTGATGATTCAGTGGTTATCAAATTTATTGTCCGCCAAATCTGAAGCCGACGTCAGAGCTGCCATCAGCTCTGGACTGGCCAAGATTTTTGATATTGAGCAAGTTGAGCTTCTCGATGGCGAGCATGATAATTTTTGTGGCTCAGCTGATCAGGTCAGCGAAGCTGTCAAAGCTCATCTAAACGAAGAGATGAAGAGTTTTGCAGTGGTGAATCTATCACCGTTAAAAGTTCAAATATTGCTTGCTAGTCGCAATGTCGAAAAGTTCACATCTGACATGGGCCGCGTTTACTTGGATCAAATCGGCGAACTCGCTTTAGCAGCATTAACCCGCTCAAAAGAATAGGATTGATCTAATCATGAAGTCTTTGCTCGCGCAAGAATACCTGCGTGAACTTCATGTGGTCAGACAGGTATCTCAGCACACAATTGCTGCCTATACAAAAGACCTTGATTATTTGTTGGCCAGACTTGATGAGCAAAGACTGGAGCTGGCGGATGTCACATCAGATCAAGTGCGGTCCTGGGTTGTAAAGCTCCACTCTCAGGGTCAAGCATCAAGAAGCATTGCAAGGATGTTGTCGGCTTGGAGAGGTTTTTATTTGTGGTTGGCCAATCAAAAAGGTTTGGTCAATAAAAGTCCTATGAGTGATATCAACGCTCCCAAACGCAACAAGCCTTTACCCAAAGCTCTGTCGGTTGAGCAGGCGATCAATTTGGTGGAAAGCGCTAATAAAGAAAGCGTCCAAGCAGATGATTTTTTAAGAGCAAGAGACCGGGCGATTGTTGAATTACTGTATTCCTCTGGTTTGCGTTTATCTGAATTGCTCGGCGTTGATCTGACCCCAATCGAAACCAAAGAATATGCCTCAGCTGGTTGGATTGATTTTGAAGCTGGTGAAGTGATGGTTTTGGGTAAAGGTAAAAAAAGAAGAACGGTGCCTGTTGGTGGGGCAGCCCTTCATGCTTTGAAAGATTGGGTGGTGGTGCGGGCCAATTACGCGTCGACTGATAAAGGTGTGGCTCAGGCTCTCTTTATCAATAAACAAGGTAAGCGAGCTTCAGCAAGAACTGTTCAGCAACATTTGGCAGCGCTGGCAGTCAAGGCAGGATTGCCTACACATGTTCACCCACATATGTTGAGACATAGTTTTGCCAGCCACGTTCTACAATCATCGGGTGATTTGCGTGCAGTTCAAGAAATGTTGGGTCATGCCAGCATCACTAGTACGCAGATTTATACCGCCTTGGATTTTCAGCATTTGGCTCAGGCCTATGACTTGGCGCATCCAAGAGCTAAAAATAAGAAGAGTGAATAATGCAAGCGAGCATCACATTAAAAGCCGGTAAAGAACGCCCACTCCTAAGACGACATTCTTGGGTGTATTCGAATGCGATCGAGCGCGTCGACGGTAAGATTTATCCTGGCGCAACCGTTCAAGTTTTATCTGATGAAGGCAAGTTCATTGTGAAAGGCCTTTACAGTCCAACATCGCAAATCAGGGTGCGGGTGCTGACTTGGGATGAAGGCAAAACAATTGACCATGCTTTTTTTAAAGAGCGTATTTCTAAAGCTCTTGCGCACAGAGCGCAGTGGGTAAAAAACACCAACGCGATTCGTTTGATTTTTGGTGAGAGCGATGGCTTGCCGGGGTTGGTAGTTGATCAGTACGCAGATACCTTGGTTTGCCAATTTTTATTTGTTGGCATGGAGCATTGGAAAGAAGCGATCGTGCAGGTATTGGTTCAGCAAACAGGGTGTAAGACCATTGTTGAGAGATCAGATGCCGCAGTTCGCGCCCGTGAAGGTCTTGAGCCACACATTGGCGCTTTGTTTGGTGAGATGCCAGAGGCTCCTGTCAATGTGAATGAATGCGGTGTTCTTTACAGCGTGGATGTGGTGCATGGCCACAAAACAGGTTTTTATATTGACCAAAGAGATAGCCGACATCTTTTAAGTGAGCTATCAAAGGATAAAGAAGTCTTAAATATGTTTTGCTACACCGGCGGCTTTTCTTTGGCAGCCTTAAAAGGTGGTGCAAAGCATGTCACTTCCGTTGATTCTTCAGGTGAAGCTTTGGCGATGGCGCAAAGACAGATGCTGTTGAATGGATTTGATGAGTCACGAGCCACATGGATTGATTCAGATGCGTTCGCAGTTTTGACGCAGTTAAGAAAAGAAGAAAAGCAATTCGACATCGTTGTTTTAGACCCGCCTAAATTTGCCCCATCGTCACATCATTTGGATAAGGCTTTGCGTGCTTACAAAGAGATTAATCGTGCTGGCATGCAACTCTTAAAACCAGGTGGCTTGCTGTTCACGTTTTCTTGCTCTGGCGCGGTTGATTCAGCATTGTTCGAAAGAACCATTGCTATGGCCAGCGCTGAGGCGATGGCACATTCAGGCAGCACCTCGATGGACTTTAGATTGATGCAGCGTTTATCTTCTGGCGCCGATCACCCACTTTTAACAAGTTTCCCCGAGGGGGATTACTTAAAGGGCTTGTTGCTTCAGAGGCTATAGCCATCTGCACTCGATAGGCTCATAATTAATAGATCACACAAGGATGCAATCATGGCTTTGATACCAGTAACAATTCTTTCCGGTTTTTTAGGTAGTGGCAAGACCACTTTGCTCAAACATATTCTTCATGAAAACCATGGCAAAAAGATTGCCGTGATTGAAAACGAATTCGGTGAAGAGAATATCGATAATGACATTTTGATTCAGGACAGTGATGAGCAAATTGTTCAGATGAGCAATGGCTGTGTTTGCTGCACCATCCGCGGTGACTTGGTCAAAGCGCTGAATGATTTATTCGAGTCTCGCAAAGACAAGAAGATTTCTTTTGATCGCGTGGTGATTGAAACCACGGGTGTTGCCAATCCTGGTCCAGTAGCGCAAACATTCTTCATGGATGATGAGATTGCCAGTCACTATATTTTGGATGCCGTTGTGACTTTGGTTGATGCCAAGCACGGCAATCAACAATTGGACCAACATGAAGAAGCGCAACAGCAAGTTGGTTTTGCTGACAGAATTTTTATCACCAAAACAGATTTGGTGGATGCAAAAGCGGTTGATCAGTTAAAGCATCGATTGATGCACATGAATCCTCGTGCACCAATCACAGGTATTACTCAAGGCACCGTGTCTTTGGATCAGGTCTTGGATTTGCGCGGCTTCAATTTGAACGACAAGTTGGATATTGACCCGCATTTCTTGGAGCAAGAAGACCATGATCATGCAAATTGTGGTCACGATCATCACGAGCATGGCCCAGACTGCAACCACGGGCATGACCATCAGCATGGTCACCAGCACGCTCAACCTGTGCAATTCATGAAAAAGACCCACACAGACAAAATCCAATCCTTTGTTTTTAGAAGCGATCGACCATTTGATTCTCAGAAGCTTGAGGACTTTTTGGGTGGAATTTTGTCGGTATTTGGCGCTAAGATGTTGAGATATAAAGGTGTTTTGTATATCAAGGGTGGTGCACGTAAAGTCATCATCCAGGGCGTTCATGAAATGATGGGCTCCGATATGGGCGCGCCTTGGGGTAAAGATAAAAAAGAAACCAGGATGGTTTTCATTGGAATTGACCTACCTAAAGATGTTTTATTGGGTGGCCTTGAAACATGTTTGGTGTAATCTTTATAGATTAGAGTAGAATCCGCGCCCTGAGCTCTTATAAAAATTAAGGGATATTGCGGAGCAAAAATAGCTTCTAAAGAGCTTGTAAAGAGACAGCAAGAGTTTTAAATTTAGCGAAGTAAGAACAAAGTCCCGAAAGGACAAGAGATGAGCAAGAAAGCATTAACTGAAGCAGATATCGTAAAAATGCCTGAGAAGGATTATATGAATGCTGCTCAACTAGAATTTTTCAAAGCAAAGTTATTGGCTTTGAAGGCAGACCTTTTGCTGCACGCAAACGAAACCACTGAGCATCTACGCGAAAACGTTTTGGTTCCTGATCCAGCAGATCGTGCCACGATTGAAGAAGAGCATGCTTTGGAATTGCGCACACGTGATCGCGAGCGCAAGCTTCTCAAAAAAGTAGAACAGTCTTTATTGAGCATCGAGTCTGGTGATTATGGTTGGTGTGAAGAAACTGGTGAGCCAATTGGCATTCCACGTTTGTTGGCGCGTCCAACAGCGAATTTATCTTTAGAAGCGCAAGAGCGCCGCGAACTACGCCAAAAATTGTTTGGTAATTAAGCACAATCTTGGTGTTTAAAGCTCGCACAATTTCCTTTTTGATTTTCCTTGTCATGGGCTTATTTGTAGCCCAGTGGCAGGGTTTTAGCCATGGTATTGCTCATGGTTTAGCTGCGACTGAACATGTGGCGTCCGATGCCAAAAAGAGCGCCGATTTAGCGGATGTTGCAAAACATCAAGATGCTTGTGATGATCAACATGCTAAGCATCATCATGGGCATGATTCAGACGGTAAGCATCATTGTGCTGCCTATGATTCACAAACATTGAGCATGGCAATGCCGGCACCTCTGTTGAGTTTGCCGGTCATTGATAAAACCAATGCGGCTATCAATAGCTACCTAACCTATCAGGCTTCAATCGAAGCCTATCGACCTTTTGATGTCAGGGGTCCGCCTAATTCTTAAACATTGAAATGTTCTTCACGCCAACTGCGTGATCTTTATTCATGTTTAGGAGAAACACATGCAAGTCTTTATGCGCACTGCTTTCAGTGCTGCAGCTATTGCTGCTTTATCAATTCAATTCGCTCATGCGCAACAAACATTAGAGCCTGTGGTTGTCAGTGCCAATCCTCTTGGTGCAGATATCAATGATTTAATCACCCCGGTCAGCGTTTTGCGTGGCGACCAATTGGCACAAAAACAATCAAGTACTTTGGGTCAGACCCTGAATGGTTTGCCAGGCGTTGGCTCAACAGACTTTGGGCCAAACTCTAGTCGGCCAACCATTCGAGGTTTGGATGGCGATCGTGTTCGTGTGATGAGTAATGGTGGAGCAAGTTTGGATGCTTCAACTTTGTCTTACGATCATGCAGTTGCAATAGAGCCTTTGTTGGTTGAACAAATTGAAGTGGTCCGCGGGCCAGCAGCTCTTCAGTATGGTGGCAGTGCCATTGGAGGCGCGGTTAACGTGATTGATAACCGCATACCAAAGGCTCCTGTGAAAGGCGTTCATGGCCGTGCTGAGGTAAGAGCTGGTGGTGCCGAATCAGAAAAAGCGGCAGCTGGTTTAGTAACTGCAGGCGATGGTGCTTTTGCAATCCATGTCGATGGTTCTAGCAGAAAAACAGACAACCTTAAGGTGCCTAAGCAAGCGGGCCGTGGAGATTTTTTAAATTCAGGCACTTTATTAAACAGTGATGCTGATCAACAGGGTGGAGCGGCTGGATTTTCTTTGACCAATGATCATGGGTATCTGGGATTTTCAGTTGACACTTATCGCAATGAATACGGCACTGGTTTGTATGAAGAGGGCAATATTGCCAGACCAACCAGAATCAAATTAAAGCAAGACAAATTAACGCTTGCTGGTGAGCAAAGAAATTTATCAGGCAAAGCCGGTCCTTTTGAATCTATCAGAGGCTCATTCAGCACAACCGATTACAAGCACGAAGAATCAGCGGGTGGTGCAGTTGAGTCAACCTTTAAAAATAAAGGTTGGGATAGCCGCATTGAAGGAACTCATTTACCTATCCAAACTTCTTTGGGTTCTTTGAAGGGTGCATGGGGTGTTCAGGGCTCCGATTTTAAATTTTCTGCCAGTAGCGAAGAGGCAACTTTTGTTCCCAACACACAGACCAATAGCATGGCTCTGTTTGTGTTTGAAGAACTTTCTTTTGCCGAAGGTAAAGCTGTTAACGCAGGTTTAAGGCTTGAATCTGTGAAGGTGGATAGTTTTGGTGGTGGAGATAATGGTGAAGGCGAGCTATTCACTGCTGATAGTAAAAAATTCAAACCATTCAGTGCTTCAGTCGGATATCGCCAAGACATGGGTTCTGGTTGGACGGCTACCAGCGGTTTGTCATACACCGAACGTGCCCCAACATTCTATGAGCTTTATGCCAACGGCATGCATCACGCCACAGAAACATATGAAGCCGGTAATGTGAATAACAAAAAAGAAAAAGGCACAACGCTTGAGTTGGGGATGAAATTCAAGACCCCAACAACGCGCGCCAATTTTGGAGCTTATGTCACAGAGTTCAGTAATTTCATTGGGTTAGTGCAAGATGGTTATGTAGATGAGGATGATGGTGGAGATGGGAATAGTGACTTAAATACTTGCAATACAAATTTCGGTCATTGCGTCCCCAAATACAACTTCACCGGCATCAAAGCCCGCTTATATGGTTTAGAGGCGGATGGGCGTTTGCCTTTGGCTTCTGGCTTGTTTGGCAAAGCTAGTCAGCTGAACATGGATTGGAAGGCGGACTATGTGCGCGGTGAAAATCGCTCAACCGGCGGCGCGCTGCCTCGCATCTCACCATTTCGTTTGAGCTCTGCCTTGGTTTACTCGGAAGGTAAGTATTCAAGCCAAGTGGATGTGCAGTATGCGGCTCGTCAGAATCGTTATGCCGATGATTTAGGTGCTACGCCAAGTTACACGATGTTTGGTTTGGGGGCCTCTTACAAAACAGCTATTTCTGGCATGAAGTCTGCATATCTTTTCATGAGAGTGGACAACCTTACCGATGTAGAAGCTCGCAATGCCTCATCTGTTTTGCGTGATATGGCTCCTGCAGGCGCTCGCGCTATCAGGGTCGGCTTAAGAGGCAACTTCTAAGCAATCCTGATGGCTACTTAGGAAAGCTTCATGAAAGTTTTCCTTATAAAAGGCGGCTTTAGGCCGCCTTTTTGCATAATTGAATAAAAATTCTAGCCAAGCATGGCAACTGATCTTACAATCCGCGCATGAGCACACCACTAGCTGAACTTAAAGACGTTTCCCCTGCAGTCAAAGCCGAGGTTTTGGCACAGGCTTTGCCGTACATTAAGAAGTACCATGGCAAAACCATTGTTATCAAATACGGCGGAAACGCCATGACTGAAGATCGTCTAAAAGAAGGTTTTGCTCGTGACGTGATTTTGTTGAAATTGGTGGGCATGAATCCTGTGGTGGTGCACGGCGGTGGTCCACAAATTGACGATGCTTTGAAAAAAGTTGGCAAGGCTGGAACTTTTATTCAGGGCATGCGCGTGACCGATGAAGAAACCATGGAAGTTGTGGAGTGGGTTCTTGGCGGCGAAGTGCAACAAGACATCGTGATGCTGATCAATCATTTTGGCGGCCAGGCAGTTGGCTTGACGGGTAAAGATGGCGGTTTGATTCATGCGCGCAAAATGATGATCCCAAATAAAGAAAAGCCAGGTGAGATGCTAGACATCGGCTTTGTTGGTGAAATTGATTCGATCAACCCTGCGGTTGTAAAAGCCTTGCAAGATGACGCTTTCATTCCAGTGATCTCACCGATTGGTTTCGGTGAAGATGGCCAGGCGTACAACATCAATGCTGACTTGGTGGCGGGTAAGATGGCTGAGATTCTGAAGGCCGAGAAATTGGTCATGATGACCAACATCCCTGGTGTGATGGACAAGAGCGGCAATCTGTTGACTGATTTAACTGCCAGAGAAATTGATGGCTTGTTTGCGGACGGCACAATTTCTGGCGGCATGTTGCCAAAGATCTCTTCAGCATTAGACGCTGCTAAGAGTGGTGTTAATTCAGTTCACATCATTGATGGCCGAATCGAACATTCCTTGCTTTTGGAAATTCTGACCGAGCAAGCTTTTGGTACGATGATCCGATCTCATTGAGCTAATTGAGATTGGCATGCGCCAACCTTTATGGTTATTTGATTTAGATAACACCTTGCACGATGCATCAAGTGCAATTTTTCCTTCTATCAATCATGCAATGACGAGCTATGTGGCTCGTCATTTAAATTTAGACACCCAATCTGCCAGTCAATTAAGAGACCATTACTGGCGCATGTATGGCGCAACATTGTTGGGCTTGGTCAAACATCATGCGGTTGATCCACACCATTTTTTGCGTGAAACCCACCTCTTTAACGAGGTCAGCGGCAAGCATTTGCAAGATCTCTCAGGAATGGTTCGTGGTGAAAAAGGCCTTCGGCAGATATTGAATCGTTTGCCTGGCGAAAAAATCATACTCACCAATGCCCCAAAAGCCTATGCATTGAAGGTTTTGAAGGAGCTGGGCCTCATGGGTTGCTTCAAAGCGATAGAGGCCGTCGAAGATATGGAGCTTCATCAACAATGGCGACCCAAACCCGATCACTTGATGCTCAAAAGACTCTTGAATAAGTACCGATGCGCGCCTCAAAGAGCGATTTTGGTGGATGACACATTGGGTCATTTGCTAGAGTATTCAAAATTGGGCATAAAGACCGTATGGTTTAAAAGACATGTTAGGGCTTACACTCAAAATCGAGGAAGCGTGTCTCTGGAAGTACAATCAATGCATCACTTATTTAAAAGTTGGCAAAAACTCAAATGAACTCACCATTTAATCAAATGCCCATCTCTGACGAAGCCGAGAGCACAGCATCGGCTCCAGTTCGTAAACGTCCTCGCCCGGGCGAGCGAAGAATACAAATTTTGCAAGTATTGGCAGAAATGTTAGAAAGCCCAAAGGGTGATCGCGTGACCACTGCTGCTTTGGCTGCAAAGCTAGAGGTTTCTGAAGCAGCTTTGTACCGACATTTTGCTAGCAAGGCGCAGATGTTTGAGGGGCTGATTGCTTTTATTGAACAAACTATTTTTGGCTTGATCAATCAAATCACAGAGCGTGAAGAAGCAGGTGATCGCCAAGCTCAAGAAATTTTGATGTTGTTATTGGGTTTTGGAGAAAAGAACCCAGGAATGATTCGGGTGTTATTGGGCGATGCTTTATGGCTTGAAGATGAGCGTTTGCAAGAAAGAATCTTGCAGATTTTTGAACGCATTGAATCTTCATTGAAACAATCTTTGCGCATTGCGCAAACTCAGGGCCGCTTGACGCAGTCTTCAGACGGTCAAGAAGTGAGCGCCAGAGCAGCCATGATGATGAGCTATGTGGTGGGTCGCTGGCATCGTTACGCAAGAAGTGGCTTTAAGAAGTCGCCGACTGAATTTAACGAGTTACCAATGAGAGTTTTATTCTCAGCATGAGTCTAGGGCTTGTAACGCCTCAAGTACTTAATTTTGCAACACCATTGAAGTTGCAAAGTGGGGCAAGTATTGCTGATTACAACTTGATGGTTGAGACCTACGGGCAGTTAAATGCCAAAAAAAGTAATGCCATTCTGATTTGCCATGCGCTCAATGCTTCTCACCATGTGGCGGGTGTCAGTGCGAGCAATCCAAATGATGTGGGTTGGTGGGACAACATGGTCGGTCCTGGCAAGCCAGTTGATACAAATCGATTTTTTGTGATCGGTGTTAATAATCTGGGTTCATGTTTTGGTTCTACGGGACCGATGAGTGTGAACCCTGAAACAGGCAAGCCATACGGCGCATCGTTCCCGGTTGTGACGGTTGAGGACTGGGTTAATGCCCAGGCACGCGTGGCCGATCATTTTCAAATTGATAAATTTGCTGCAGTGATGGGTGGCAGCCTTGGCGGCATGCAGGCCATGGCTTGGAGCATGATGTATCCAAAGCGCATTGGTCACTGCATTGTGATTGCATCAACGCCTAAGCTATCAGCACAAAACATTGCTTTCAATGAAGTGGCTCGCAGTGCGATTTTGAGCGACCCAGATTTTCATGGGGGTGATTACTACGCTCATGATGTCAAGCCGCGCCGTGGCTTGAGAGTGGCACGCATGATTGGCCACATCACTTATTTGTCAGACGATGACATGGCTGAAAAATTTGGCCGTGAATTAAGACGAGCCGATGGCGATTCTGATGAATACAACTTCAATTTTGATGTTGAGTTTGAAGTTGAAAGTTATTTGAGATATCAAGGCGAGAAGTTTGCAGATTATTTTGATGCAAATACTTATCTACTGATCACTCGTGCCTTGGATTACTTTGATCCGGCAAAAGCTTTTGCCAATAATCTCAGTGCAGCCATGAAAAATATTGCTGCCAAGTTTTTGGTGGTGAGTTTCACAACCGATTGGCGCTTTGCGCCAGAGCGCAGTCGTGAAATTGTTAAAGCATTGTTGGACAACAAGTTGGATGTCACTTATGGCGAGATTGATGCGCCTCATGGTCACGATGCCTTCTTATTAGAAGACCCTCGATATCACAACTTGGTAAGAGCCTACTTTGAGCAAATTGCCCAGGAGCTTCAATCATGATGCGTTCAGATTTTGCCGCGATTGCGAAATGGGTAGAGCCCGGCTCTCAGGTGTTGGACGTTGGCTGTGGTGATGGCAGCTTATTGCACCACTTAAAAGAAGCCAAGCAAGCCCATGTGTATGGCGTTGAGTTGGCTGATGACAAAGTTTTGGCTTGTGCGCAAAAAGGTTTGAATGTTGTGCAGCAGGATCTTGAAGGTGGTTTGGCTTTGTTTGAAGATCAAAGCTTTGACAAAGTGATCCTCTCGCAAACATTACAAACGATTCATCAAACAGCCAGGATCTTGAGTGAAATTGCCAGGGTCGGAAAAGAATGTGTGGTTTCATTCCCTAACTTTGGTCATTGGTCACATCGCTCAGCAGTTTTATTGGGCAGAATGCCAGTTTCTAAGTCGCTGCCATACCAATGGTACGACACGCCCAACGTCAGAGTTTTAACGATTGCTGATTTTGAAGCTTTAGCACCAGCGGTTGGTCTTGAATTACTTGATCGCGTGGTTTTCCATGACGGACAGTCTGTGGAATTTTTGCCTAACCTGAGGGGAAGCCTTGCAGTCTATCGTGCACGTCGGGCCAAGTAGAACCAAAGCATTACTTGTTTGTATTTTTCTAGGGTTTTCTAGTGGACTGCCTTTGTTCATTCTTTATAACCTGCTTTCAGCATGGTTAAAAAGTGAGGGCGTCGATTTAAAAGCCATTGGTTTGTTTGCCTTGGTCGGCATGCCCTACACATGGAAGTTCTTGTGGGCTCCGGCGATGGATCGATTCAAGTTGCCATTTTTGGGGCGCCGTCGCGGTTGGATGGTCGTGACACAAATTGCTGTGATGCTGGCTGTGATCTTGATGGGTCAATTCAATCCCAGCACTGAAATTTGGATCGTGGTTTTTTTAGCATCGATTGTTGCTTTCTTCTCCGCAAGCCAAGACATCGTGGTTGATGCTCATCGACGCGAATGGTTGACCGAAGGTCAAATGGGTTCTGGTACAGCGCTCTTTGTGAATGCTTATAAGTTGTCAACACTGGTGCCCGGATCACTTTCATTGATTTTGTCAGACATCATCACTTGGGATTGGGTGTTTTTTATCACTGGCTTATTCATGCTCCCAGGTATTTTGACAACGCTGTTGGTGTCAGAGCCAAGAGAGTACGGCCCTCCGCCGCTGACCATGAAAGAGGCAGTGATTGAACCTTTTAAGGAGTTCATTCATCGCTCTGGTTGGAAGCACGCCGCTTTAATTTTGTTATTTATTTTTCTTTATAAGCTGGGTGATTCTATGGCGAGTGCTTTAGCCACGCCTTTTTATATTGAACTTGGTTTTACCCGAACTGAAATTGGCATCGTTGCCAAAAATGCAGGTCTTTGGGCCAGCATCCTAGGAGGAATCCTTGGCGCTTATTGGATGTTAAAAACGGGCGTCAATAAAGGCTTGTGGATTTTTGGTGTGTTGCAGGCGGTGGCCACTTTTGGTTTTGTGGTGCTTGCTCAATCAGGCCCTGATTTGTGGGTCTTGTCATGGGTGATTGGTTTTGAGGCAATCACGGCAGGTCTTGGAACAGCCGCATTCACGGCGTATCTTGCTTTAGAGACCAATCCGCGCTTCACGGCCACTCAGTTTGCTTTGTTCACCAGCTTATCAGCTGTGCCGCGAACCTTTATCAATGCATTGACTGGTTACATTGTTGAATTCACGGGGTGGACCAACTTCTTCATTATTTGCGTTGTGTTGGCATTGCCTGGTTTGATGTTGTTGCCTAAGATTGCACCATGGCGTGAAGAAAAAAAATCTCCATTTGAAAAAACTGCGTGATCAGATGACTGTGTTGATTTCTTTAAATTTTAAAAGATATTTTTTATTTTCTCTGATTGCTTTGTTGGGAGCTTGCAGCAGTTCCTCAAGGCAAACCGGTCCGACCGATGGCGTGAGAGTTGGTAATAGCTCGAGCTTAAAGGACATGGTTCCTGCCAGTCAGCTGGAGGCGTCTGCCACCAAGCAATATAACACCATGAAGCAAAAGGCCTCTCAAAAAAATGCCTTGGCACCTGACAATCATCCGCAAGTGATTCGTTTGCGTGCGATTTCGAAAAAGATATTGCCGCATGCCTATGCCTGGAATCCAGAATCTCAGGCTTGGAAGTGGGAAGTTAATTTATTCATTTCTGATGAGGTGAATGCATTTTGTATGCCTGGTGGAAAGATTGCTTTTTATACCGGCATCATAGAAAAGCTCAAGTTAAATGATGATG
Organism: Polynucleobacter sp. MWH-CaK5; assembly: GCF_018687615.1. Taxonomy (NCBI): domain Bacteria; kingdom Pseudomonadati; phylum Pseudomonadota; class Betaproteobacteria; order Burkholderiales; family Burkholderiaceae; genus Polynucleobacter; species Polynucleobacter sp. MWH-CaK5. The sequence continues at coordinate 1,645,961 of NZ_CP061299.1, read as the reverse complement.
AAGTTGCGACTGTCATGGGCCATGAAATTGCCCATGCTTTGCGCGAGCACGCCAGAGACAGAATCGCTAAAGCACAGTTGAGTAATTTAGGTGCCAGCGTTTTATCTTCAGCTTTGGGCTTGGGTAATCTGGGTGGGCAAGCTTTGGGCCAGGGCCTGCAAATCTTAGGCTTGAGTTTTTCAAGAGCTGATGAAAGAGATGCTGACTTGGTTGGTATGGATATTGCTGCTAGGGCTGGCTATGATCCGCGCGCAGGAATTTCTTTGTGGCAAAAGATGGGTCAGCTATCAAAAGACAAGCAGCCAGAGTGGCTTTCTACGCATCCATCGGGTGATAGTCGAATTTATGAAATTCAAAGAAATATCAACGAGGCTTTATTTTTGTATGCGCGCGCCAAAAATACCACCGTTGATAAATTACCCAACTACAAGCCTTAAGATTTATACGCCTTCGTAGTCAATGATCAGCGGGGCGTGATCAGAGAATTTTTCACCTTTATAAATTTCAACTCGTTGTGCTTTCTTGGCAATTCCAGGAGTTGCAATTTGGTAGTCAATTCTCCAGCCCACATTTTTTGCATAAGCTTGACCTCTTTGACTCCACCATGTGTAGCATTCGTCTTCGGTGTTGGGGTGGAGGAGTCGGTACACATCCATGAAACCTGCTTCACTAAACAGTTGCGTCATCCATTCGCGCTCTTCAGGTGTGAAGCCTGAATTTTTAAGATTGCCTTTCCAATTCTTTAAGTCGATTTCTTTATGGGCAATGTTGATGTCGCCACAAAGAACAATTTCTAGGCCTTCTGATTTCAGTTTTTTGATGTGGGGCATGAACAGATCAAGAAATCTGAATTTGGCTTCTTGACGCTCAGGGGCACTCGAGCCCGAAGGAAAGTAAGCGGAAATAACAATCAGATTGCCAAACCTTGCCTCAACATAACGACCTTCGGCATCAAACTCGCCATCATCAAAACCAATTTTGATGCTGTCAGGTGCTTTTTTTGAATAAAGCCCAACGCCGCTATAGCCTTTTTTGAGGGCGTATTGAAAAAATCCATGATAGCCATTGGGGTTCATCAAGGCGCTGTCTAAATCAGCTTCTTGAGCCTTAAGCTCTTGAATACAAAGGATGTCAGGGCTTTGAGTATTGGCCCACTCAAAGAAACCTTTTTTAGCTGCTGAACGAATACCATTGAGGTTGGCGGTAATGATGCGTAACATCTCGGTTATGACTTCCAATCAAGAAAACTTTAAAAACGAATTTATCCATTTTGCCTTAGATGCCAAAGTGTTAGCTTTTGGCGAATTTAAAACAAAAGCGGGTCGATTATCTCCTTACTTTTTTAATGCCGGTGGTTTCAATGATGGCGCACTCCTCAAAGCTTTGGGTGAGTTTTATGCCAAAGCATTGATTAACTCAGGTGTTCAGTTTGATATGTTGTTTGGCCCAGCCTATAAAGGAATTACTTTGGCGGCCACGACTGCTGTTGCCTTGGCTGGCATGGGGCGTCCAGTGCCGTTTTGTTTTAATCGCAAAGAGGCCAAAGATCATGGTGAAGGCGGCACTTTGGTGGGTGCACCATTAAAAGGTCGAGTGGTGATCATTGATGATGTGATTTCTGCAGGCACTTCGGTGCGCGAATCGGTTGACATCATTCGTCACGCGGGCGCAAACCCGGCGGCTGTTTTGATTGCTTTGGATCGCATGGAAAGAGCTGGCACGGCGACTGAGATCGCTGATAGCTCGGCTGTTCAAAACGTAGAAAAAGAATTTGGTATGCCAGTGGTATCAATTGCAAATCTAGCAAGCTTGATGAGTTTTTTGGAGTCAAGCCAAAGCAAAGAATTGCAACAGTACTTACCAGCTGTGAAGGCCTACCGAGATCAGTACGGCGTTTAATGTCATTAAGCTAACGCTTAGTCGAGAGTGATCTCGCCTTCAAAAACAGTTTGAGCGGGTCCGGTCATCATGACCGGATGTTGCATTGATGAAGCGCTGTCCCATGCAATGCTCAGATCTCCACCGCGTGTATGAACCGTCACTGGAGAGTCCAGATGGCCTCTCAAAATGCCAGACACAACCGCTGCGCACGCACCGGTTCCACAGGCCAAGGTTTCTCCTGAGCCTCTTTCAAAGACGCGCAGTTTGATTTCGTGGCGATTCTGAATTTGCATGAAGCCAGCATTCACCTTCTTCGGAAATGCCACATGTTTTTCTATCTGCGGACCATCTTTTGCAACGGGGGCAGTATCAAGATCTTGCACAATTTGCACGGCATGTGGATTGCCCATAGAGATGGCATTGATCCACACAGCATGATCAGACAGTTCGAGTTGATATAGGTTCGTCCCACCTTCAACTTTTTCTTGAAGAGCTGAAGAGTTAAAAGGAATCGCTTCATTCGATAGGATGGGGGCACCCATGTTGACTGTGACTTGCCCATCGTCATTTTCAGTCAGAGACAGAATGGTGTGAGCCACTTGTACTTTGACTGTTTTGTTCTTGGTCAAACCCTTGTCTCTCACAAAGCGAACAAAGCAACGAGACCCATTGCCGCATTGCTCGACTTCACCGCCATCAGAGTTAAATATTCTGTAGCGAAATTCTGCCTCAGCCACGGTTGGCTTTTCTACCAAAAGGATTTGATCAGCACCAATGCCAAATTGACGATGGGCAAGTCTTGCCCACTGCTCTTTGGTGATGCCAGAAAGGTCCTGAGATATGCCATTCAAGACAATGAAATCATTGCCTGCGCCATGCATTTTGGTGAAGCGTAATCTTGTGCTCGTCATAGGGGTAAATATACAGGTTTGCCATCAAAAGTGAGAATGTTATAGAATTTAGGCTATTCGCCGAGTTAAGACAACTTGCGGGGCGAATTCAAAATATCCGCTAAAGCGTCGCCGCACTTAGTAATACTCGGCACGTGTTGTCGCTTATTTAACTAAGGAGCATTCATGGCGAACAATTATTTCTTTACCTCAGAGTCAGTTTCTGAAGGCCACCCAGATAAAGTATCTGATCAAATTTCTGATGCAATTCTTGATGCCATTTTGGCCCAAGACCCAACCGCACGTGTAGCTGCAGAGACTCTTTGCAACACTGGCTTGGTTGTTCTTGCAGGTGAAATCACCACAACAGCGAACGTTGATTACATCCACGTCGCACGAGACACCATTCGTCAAATCGGTTACGACAATACTGAGTACGGTATTGATTACAAAGGCTGCGCAGTGTTGGTGGCTTATGACAAGCAAAGTCCAGACATTGCTCAGGGCGTTGATAAAGCCCATGACGATGGTCTTGATCAAGGTGCTGGCGACCAAGGTTTGATGTTTGGTTATGCGGTTGATGAAACCCCAGAATTAATGCCTTTACCAATTCATTTGTCACACCGCTTAGTGGAGCGTCAAGCCGATTTGCGTCGTGATGGTCGTTTGAATTGGTTGCGCCCAGATGCAAAGTCACAAGTGACTTTGCGTTACGTTGATGGCAAGCCAGATTCAATTGACACGATTGTTTTGTCTACTCAGCACTCTCCAGATATTTCTTTAGAGAAGCTTCGTGAAGCTGTGATTGAAGAAATCATCAAGCCAGTACTTCCAAAAGAATTGATCAAAGGCGAAATCAAGTACTTGGTGAACCCAACGGGTCGTTTTGTGATCGGTGGACCACAGGGTGATTGCGGTTTGACAGGACGCAAAATCATTGTTGATACATACGGTGGTGCAGCCCCTCACGGCGGCGGTGCTTTCTCAGGCAAAGACCCATCGAAAGTGGATCGTTCAGCTGCCTATGCGGGTCGTTATGTGGCTAAAAACATCGTGGCCGCTGGTTTGGCCAGCAAGTGTTTGGTGCAGATTTCATACGCGATTGGCGTGGCTCAGCCAACCTCTGTGATGGTCAGCACCTATGGCACAGGCAAGATTTCAGATGAGAAGATTGCTGAGTTAGTGCGTGCTCACTTTGATTTAAGACCAAAGGGCATCGTGAAAATGTTGAACTTGTTGCGTCCAATCTACCGCAAAACAGCTGCTTACGGTCACTTTGGCCGTGAAGAGCCTGAGTTCACATGGGAAGCCACAGACAAGGCTGCAGCCTTAAGGGCCGCTGCTGGTTTATAATTTTGCGAAATCTCTAAGGAGCGTTGCGAGGTGTTTAAGTCTCTAAGTCTTAAACACCCTAGGCTTAGAGGAAGGCCCCAGGCCTTTAGCAACGACGCTCGCTAACCTGTGAAGTGATTGGTTGGCGGGCTTTTTTTATTTGCCCTCCATGATCTTCCTTACTAGCTTGGAGTGGATATGAACAAACCTGCTGATTTAAATATGCTTAAAGATTGCGCCATCGCCGATATTTCATTGGCTGCATGGGGTCGCAAAGAAATTATCATCGCCGAAACTGAAATGCCTGGTTTGATGGCGATTCGTGAAGAGTTTTCTGCTAGCCAGCCTTTGCGCGGTGCTCGCATCACTGGCTCTTTGCACATGACAATTCAAACAGCTGTTTTGATTGAAACATTAGAAGCTCTTGGTGCTGAAGTGCGCTGGGCGTCTTGCAATATTTTCTCAACACAAGATCACGCAGCCGCTGCGATTGCTGCAAACGGTACACCAGTGTTTGCGATCAAAGGCGAGACGCTTGAGCAATACTGGGAATTCACGCACCGTATTTTTGAATGGCAAGATGGTGGCTACTCAAACATGATTTTGGATGACGGCGGCGATGCCACGATGTTGTTGCACTTGGGTACAAAAGCTGAAAAAGATTTGTCAGTATTGAACAACCCAACGAGCGAAGAAGAAACAGTGTTGTTTGCTTCGATCAAAGCCAAATTAAAAATTGACCCAACTTGGTATTCAGTTCGTCTTGAGAAAGTAAAAGGCGTGACAGAGGAAACCACAACAGGTGTGCATCGCTTGTATCAAATGCACGCTAAGGGCGAATTAAAGTTCCCAGCGATCAACGTGAATGACTCAGTGACTAAGAGCAAGTTTGATAACTTGTATGGTTGCCGTGAATCATTGGTCGATGGTATCAAACGTGCCACAGACGTAATGATTGCGGGCAAGGTGGCTGTGGTTGCTGGTTATGGCGACGTGGGTAAGGGTTCAGCACAAGCTTTGCGTGCCTTGTCAGCTCAAGTATGGGTGACAGAAGTTGATCCAATTTGCGCACTTCAGGCAGCCATGGAAGGCTACCGTGTTGTGACCATGGACTACGCTGCAGATAAGGCAGACATCTTTGTTACTGCAACAGGTAACTACCATGTGATCACTCATGACCATATGGCAAAAATGAAAGACCAAGCCATCGTTTGTAACATTGGTCACTTTGACAATGAAATCGATATCGCTGGTGTTGAGAAGTACAAGTGGGAAGAGATCAAGCCACAAGTGGATCACGTGATTTTCCCTGCAAGCAATGGTCAACCAGAAAAGCGCATCATCATTTTGGCAAAAGGTCGCTTGGTTAACTTGGGTTGCGGTACAGGTCACCCGTCTTACGTGATGAGCTCATCATTTGCCAACCAAACGATTGCACAAATCGAGTTGTGGCAATCTGCTGGCACCACTAAGTATCCAGTGGGCGTGTACACATTGCCTAAGCACCTTGATGAGAAAGTGGCTCGTTTGCAGTTGAAGAAACTGAACGCTCAGCTCACTGAATTGTCAGAGCAACAAGCTAACTACATCAACGTGAAAAAAGAAGGCCCTTACAAGCCTGAAACATACCGTTATTAAAAACGTGATCAGGAATGAATGACATGGAATTAAGCCTTGAGTTTTTCCCACCAAAAACAGAAGAGGGAGCTGCCAAGCTTCGCTCTGTTAGAGAGCAGTTATCCGCAGCGCTTAAGCCAACATTTATTTCTGTAACGTTTGGTGCAGGCGGCTCAACACAAGACGGTACTTTGTCGACCGTTAAAGAAATCCATGAGGCAGGCCAAGAGGCCGCGCCTCATCTTTCTTGTGTGGGCAGTTCAAAAGAAAAGATTCGTGAGCTACTGAAGCAATACAAAGACATCGGTATTCGTCGCATTGTGGCTTTGCGTGGCGACCTGCCTTCTGGCATGGGTCAATACGGAGAGTTTCATCATGCTGAAGAGTTGGTCAGATTTATTCGCTCAGAAACTGACAGTCATTTCCATATCGAGGTAGCGGCTTATCCAGAGATGCATCCTCAGGCGAAATCAATGAGTGATGACATCTTGATGTTTGCTAATAAGATGAAGGCGGGTGCAGACTCAGCCATCACCCAATACTTTTTCAACAGTGATGCTTATTTCAGATTTGTGGATGAGGCCTATAAGTTAGGCGTTGATCAACCAATCGTTCCAGGCATCATGCCGATCACGAATAGCACTCAGTTGTTACGCTTCTCTGATGCTTGTGGTGCAGAGATTCCTCGCTGGATTCGTTTGCGTCTACAGTCATTTGGTGACGACTCTGCATCGATCAAGTCATTTGGTTTGGATGTGGTCTCGGACTTGTGTGATCAATTGCGTGTTGCGGGTGTTCCAGGCTTGCATTTCTACAGCCTGAATCAGGCTGAAACCACTTTGGCAATCGCTAAGAATTTGGACTTGTTAAAGGCTTGATCGAACTTTAAGCAACAATCATCAAGTCGAGTGCTTGATCATGACTTTGAGGGCGCCATGCGCCCTCTTTTACTTCTAAAGCTTTATATCCCACGCCAACCGTTTTAACGGCATGCTTATTTTTTTTGAATTCAGCAATGGTTCGGTCGTAATACCCACCACCATAGCCAATTCGCCAAAATTGATCATGTTGTGCTGACCAGCCAAGGCAAGGAATGATGAGCAGGTCTGGGTCGATTTTGGAGCTGAATGAATCAAGCAAGGGCTCATTGATGTTTTGAGGGCCTTTGACCAAAGTGGTGTCTTGATTCCATTCACCAAAGATCAATGGCTCGTTGAGCTTCACAATCGGGAGCGCTAATTTTTTCTTGGGATTTTTGGAGGACCAATCGAGCGCCAGAGGACGCAAGTCAAATTCGCTTTTGATCGGCCAATAAATACCCACACAGTTGGCATCGGTTTCATTTAAGAACTGAGTTATTTTGACTTCAAGTTCGTCGCGAAGACTCGAATCTTGATGAAGATCGAGTCTCTTGGCGAGTAATTCTTGTCTTAAATGATTTAAAGTTTTCACAAGCTATTCAAAAGTAGAAAAAATAAGGCATGATTAGGGCTATGCTACAACGAAAAACCACAAAATTGATAAATAAACATTTACTGCTGAGCTTGGTGCTCGTCGCTTTTGCATCAACTTCTGCAGACCTTAGCCATGCTCAAAAGAATCAAGCATCCACGAAGAAAAAATCTTCAGACATCAGTTTAACTTCTGATGACAGGATGTTTCTTGAATTAAGAGAGGCTTCTAAAAATAATGATGCGACCAAGGCTAAAAATTTGGGTCAAAAGTTGTCAAGCTATGACGTTGCTGATTATGTGACATATTTCCAAATCAAACCTCGCCTATTCGATAAAAGTGGTGTTGCCATAGCTGAAACAAATGCCGATGATGCAGTCGACCAGTTCTTAAAAAAATACGCGGGCACTGCACTGGCTGACAGATTGCGAAATGATTGGCTCTTGGTTTTAGGTAAGCGCAAAGACTGGTCTAATTTTGATCGTGAGTATGCCCAATTTGTTTTGAATGATGACACGCAGGTGAAGTGTTATGCGCTTCAATCAAGATTTGCCAAGGGTGAGCCGGTCAATGCCCTGGCTTCTGAAGCAAGAAATATTTTGTTGGACTCTCGCTACTTTGGTGATGCTTGTCCAGATCTTGTGAACTCAATCTACAAGGCCAATGGATTTTCAAAATACGAAGTGGCCACATTTTCAAGAATGGCCATAGAAAATAATTTTGAAACTTTGGCCAATCGATTCGATGTGCCTGATCCAATGGCAGATGTTGTCAGAAGTGCCAGAAAATCACCTGAGGCTGCTTTTCGAGATTTTGATAAAAAATCATGGCGCACCAGTAAAGAGAACACGGTTTCCGCATGGGGAAGTATTGGTCAGTATTTGGCCAAGAAGTTAGATCCCAATGCCATGAAAGCATTCAAGCTACAACATGAGTTGGGTCATCATCAATTGCTGACTCCAGAAACTCAAGAGTGGAAGGTCAGGGCTGCATTGCGCGAAGGTGATTGGCGCATGGTCAAAGAAACGATTGATCATATGACACCATCTGTCAGAAAGCGTGACCCTGCTTGGACTTATTGGTATGCCAGAGCGCAAAAAGAATTGGGTGATGAATCTTTGGCAAAAGAAAGTTGGCAAGCCTTGGTGGACCAGTACCATTTTTATGGGCAGTTGGCCCGAGAAGATCTGGGCATGAAGATTTATGTGCCCAAGCGCGTTGCAGCTGACGAAAGTTTGGTCAAGCAAGCATCATCAAATAAAGCCTTCGCAAGAGCGGTGCGCTTTTATGACATTGGCATGCGTTTTGAGGGCAATAGAGAATGGAATTGGGAATTGCGCAGTCTCAGCGATAAGCAATTGATTGCAGTGGCTGAGCACGCTAAGAGAATTGGTTTATATGATCGTGCAGTTAACACGGCTGATCGAACAAAGTTAGAGCATGACTTCAGTTTGCGTTACCCAACCCCATTCAAAGAGTCTCTTACCCCTATCGCTGGATCAATTGGTTTAGATACCAATTGGGCCTATGGTTTGATTCGTCAGGAATCACGTTTCATCATGAACGCACGTTCCCATGTCGGAGCCTCTGGCTTGATGCAGGTGATGCCAGCTACTGCCAAGTACGTGGCCAAAAAAATTGGCATGAATAGCTTTAAGCCATCTCAATTGGATGACATGAAAGTTAACTTGACCTTGGGTAGTAATTATTTGAATATGGTTTTACAGGACTTGGATGGTTCATGGGCCTTGGCATCTGCCGCCTATAACGCCGGCCCTGGAAGACCTAAGATGTGGCGTGAAAAATTACCTCGAGCAGTTGAAGGTGCGATTTTTGCAGAAACAATTCCCTTCAATGAAACCAGGGGATATGTCAAAAATGTTTTAGCCAACGCCAGCTATTACACAGCTTTATCTAGCAATAAAACCCCATCGCTGAAACAAAATCTTGGGATGGTTTCTCCTAAAGCATCTGTATTGTCGGAATTGCCATGATGAACGAAGCAAAAATATTATTGATAGGTGGCAGTGGTTTCATTGGTCAGAAAATAGCCAGTGGCTTGAGTGCCCTAGGCCACACTGTTTTATTGCCAACCCGCAAAGCTGCGTATGCCAAAGAGTTGTGGGTTTTGCCCAAGCTTCAAGTGATTGAAGCAAACATTCATGATCCTGCTGTATTGGCTGATATGTGCCAACGTTTAGGCCCTGATGGCGTGGTGATTAATTTGGTCGGTGTGTTGCATGACAAAACAGGAACACCTTATGGCCCAGGGTTTTTAAAAAACCATGTTGAGCTAACTAAAAAAATCATTGCTGCCATGGGTGCTGCGCACTTAAAGCGTTACATTCACATGAGTGCTTTAGGCGCTAGTAGCTCAGGCGCATCGATGTATCAGCGCAGCAAAGGTGATGCAGAGAATTTGGTCAAGGCCAGTGATTTGGATTGGACGATTTTTAGACCGTCTGTGGTGTTTGGTGAAAAAGATAAATTCATCAATCTCTTTGCATCTCTACAAAAGTTTGCACCGGTTCTGCCTTTGGGTGGGGCAAGCGTTAAATTTCAGCCAGTCTATGTGTCCGATGTTGCGCAGGCATTTGTAAAGTCAGTTTTAATGTCAGAGACGATTGGCCGAGTATTTGATTTGGCAGGGCCTCGTGTGTATACCTTGGCTGAGTTGGTGAATTTTGCTGGCATGGTGGGCGGTAGAAAAAGTTTTGTTATTCCTTTGCCAAAACCATTGGCCTATTTGCAAGCTGGCTTATTAGAAATGATGCCAGGGCCGACCTTGATGTCTCGAGATAATTTGGCTTCGATGAGCGAAGACAATGTTTTGCCAGCGGGTTCTGAAAATGCTTTGGAAAAAGTATTTGCGATCAATCCACAATCATTGGATGTTTTAATCAAGTGAAGATTTATGTTGTTGGGGGTGCCATCAGAGATCAATTATTGGGGTTACCAGTAAAGGATCTTGATTACGTTGTTGTTGGTGCAACTCCTGAGCAAATGCTGGCTAAGGGATACACCCCAGTTGGGCAAGACTTCCCAGTGTTTTTGCATCCTGTCACGCACGCAGAATATGCCTTGGCCAGAACTGAGCGAAAGGTTTCGCCTGGTTATAAAGGTTTTGTATTTCATGCGGACCCAGAGGTGACTTTAGAGCAAGATTTGGCAAGACGTGATTTGACCATCAATGCAATGGCCAAAGAGGCTGATGCGAATGGTCAACCGATTGGCGATCTGATTGATCCCTATGGTGGTCAAAAAGATATCAATAATAAATTGTTCAGACACATTGGCCCAGCCTTCAGTGAAGACCCGGTCCGCTTATTACGCATCGCAAGATTTGCCGCACGTTTTTCTGATTTTTCAATAGAGCCTTCCACGCTCACCTTGCTCAAAGAGATTCATTCGAGTGGCGAGTTAGACGCATTGGTCAAGGAAAGAGTTTGGCAAGAAGTTTCTAGGGGTTTGATGTCTGAGAAGCCATCCAGGATGTTGGAAGTATTGCTTGAGATGGGTGTTTTTGAATTATTTTTCCCCAAACTAAATCCAACAAATTCATCTTTATTGAACGACATTGATTTGGCAGCAAATCACCAATTGAATTTGTCTCAGCGTTGCGCAGTCTTGTTATCAAGTTTAAGTATTGAAGACATCAATGCTTGGGCGGCCTTGTGGGGCATTCCAGTGGAGTGTCGCGATCACGCTGTGCTTGTTCGTGAATTGCAGATGGGTTTGCAGTCAGCAACTCTTGAGCCTCGCAATCTATTGAATTTATTAAATCGTGTGGATGTTTGGAGAAAGCCTGAACGATTTGATGAGCTTGTTGCGGTGGCTGATTTATTAAGGCTTCCGACGAAGCAGTTGCTCAACTCATATGACCGAGCGAAAAAAGTTGATATTACTCAGATTGTTCAAGAGGTGGGTGAGCAAGGCTCGTCGACTGGAGTGAAGATCAAACAATTGATTGAAGAGCGAAGGCTCTTGGCAATCAAAGGCAATTAAATAGGTTTGTAGAGAGTTACAAAGAATTACAAAGGTCGGGGCCTTGATCTAAACCCAGGCAAATCACCTTCTTCAAAAGGCACGCTTTTGCCAAAACACATCACTTTGAATAGCTCACCCATTTCTGCTTCTGATAATAATTTTTGAATGGCGTTTGAGTGCGGCATAAATTCTGTGACATTCGATGGATCAACTTTTTCCATCAATAAGGATCCTATGCCTGCATCCAATAAGTAGGCAGCTTGGCTTGTATATCCCAGAAGTGATAGACCCGAACTGATACCGGTCTTTGCCATGCTCGTCCAATCAACGTGAGCTGTTAGATCGCAAAGCCCAGGGTAAAAGAATGGATCTTGAACGGCATGGTGCGCATAGTGACCCATGACAGTGCCTTGATTCCGCTGAGAGTGATAGTACTCATGCTCAGGAAATCCATAGTCAATCGTTAATACGATTCCCATGTCTAGGATCTCGGAGATGCTGTTTATCCAGGCTTTGGCATTTATATTGATTTCAGTGGTGTAACCATTTTCGATTGATTGTTGTTGCAAGCATTCTGGAAGCATTGCTTGAGGAACTTCCTTGCCCAAACAATGTCTGAAGCCGATGGTAGCTTCTGATGCATCTTCAGATGACTCTGTGGTCAAGGCAACATCTTTAAACACCCACTGTTGATTTTGATAAGTGATCAACTCAATAGGCATGGCATCCAAAACTTCGTTGGCAAGGATGATCCCTGTGAAGTTTTTTGGTAATTGGTTGATCCAGGTGACCTGATCAAATTGAGGGGACAGTCTTGATTGTTGCCGTTCAATTAAGTCAGCTGATAAATCAAGAATGCTGTAGCTATGAACTGCAATGCCTTGGCGCTCTAATTCTGTCAAAATCGATTCGGCTAAGGCGCCTGTTCCAGCTCCGAATTCTAGGATTTGGACCGCTTGATTGAGTTTTTGAAGATGTTCAATGATGGGTAGCAAGGTTTGAACAATCGTTGCCCCAAATAAAGGGCTGATTTCAGGGGCTGTGGTGAAATCCCCCTGGCTGCCAAGCTTGTGTTTGCCTGCGGCGTAATAGCCCAACCCTGGCGCATACAGGGCCATTTCCATATACTTAGCAAAAGAAATTTGCCCGTTTTGAGCCTGAATTTCTTGTTGAATTAAACGAGCCAGCGTTTGACTATGAGACGCTTCTTCGTTACTAGGGTTAATATCCATACCTCGCGAGTCTACAACTCTTATAAGTGATGCTGCAAATAATATGAAAAACCCAAAAATTGCCTTAGTAACCGGAGCCGCCAAGCGCGTTGGTCGCGCTATTGCGATTGGCTTGGCCAAGGATGGCTGGGATGTTGCCATTCACTATGGCAACTCCAAAGACGCTGCGGAACAGACGGTTAAAGATATCTTGGCAACTGGGCAGCGTGGCGTTGCTTTACAAGCAGACTTATCAGATGAATCTCAGGCCAGTCAGTTGATCAATCGGTGCTGTGAAGCTCTTGGTTTGCCCACTTGTTTGGTGAACAATGCTTCTTTATTCCAATACGACGTGGCTTCAAGCTTTAGCTATGCTTCACTTGATCGTCACATGCTCACCAATGTGGCTGCACCATTGATCTTGTCTCGAGATCTGTATCGTCAGCATGCAAAGCTAAGAACTGTCGACTCTCGTGGTCCAAGCGGGGTGGTGATTAACTTGCTTGATCAGAAATTAGAGAATTTGAACCCAGACTTTTTGTCTTACACCTTGTCAAAGGCCGCGCTTAATTCGGCAACCAATTTGTTGGCGCAATCTTTTGCACCTAATTTGCGGGTTGTGGGACTGGCTCCTGGAATCACGATGGTGTCAGGTGATCAATCTGAAGATGGCTTTGCTAAAGCCCACAGCATGACTCCTTTGGAGCAATCATCAACCCCTGATGATATTGCTGATGCAGTGATTTATTTGGCCAAAGCAAAAGCCATAACTGGTACAACTTTGTATGTTGATGGTGGGCAGCATTTACTTTCGACTAATCGTGACGTGATGTTTTTGACGGAGTAAATTATGCAAGCATTGTTATCTCACCCTCGCTTGATGGATTGCCGAAGATTATTTCTGAGCAATTACGAGGTTTATATCAATATTGGAGTTCATGATTTTGAAAAGCGCGGAGAGCAGCGCGTTTTAATCAATGTTGATTTATTTGTACCTTTGGTAGAAAACACACCATCAAAAGATAGTCTGGATGAAGTCGTTGATTATGATTTCATGCGCCAAAGCATTTTAGAAAGAGTTTCTAAGGGACACATTCATCTTCAAGAAACTTTATGTGATGATGTTGCAAAAATCATGTTGGCTCATCCAAATGTCAGAGCCGTTAAAGTTTCAACTGCAAAGCCAGATGTTTATCCTGATTGTGAAGCAGTTGGTGTTGAAATTTTCTTGATCAAAGAATGAAAGATCCACGCAAAGTAGCCTACGAAGAAAATAAGCTAGACAAAAAGCTTTGTCGTCTAGCAGGGCAAGCCATCGTCGATTACAACATGATTGAAGATGGTGACAAGGTCATGGTTTGCATGTCGGGCGGTAAAGACAGCTATGCCATGCTCGATATTTTGTTGAAATTGAAAGAGCGCGCCCCGATTCATTTTGATTTGGTGGCCGTTAACCTGGATCAAAACCAACCAGGTTTTCCAAAAGAAACTTTGCCCAATTATTTTAAAAAATTGGGTGTGGAGTTTCATATTGAAGACCAAGATACCTATGGGATTGTGAAGCGTGTGATTCCTGAGGGAAAAACAACGTGTGGTCTTTGCTCTCGTTTAAGGCGTGGCATTTTGTACAGAGTGGCTGGCGAGCTTGGGGCCACCAAGATTGCGTTGGGTCATCACCGTGATGACATTATTGAAACACTATTGATGAATATGTTTCATGGTGGCAAGTTAAAAGGCATGCCACCAAAATTAAAGTCTGATGATGGCAAGCACATTGTGATCAGACCATTGGCTTATGTGCCAGAGAGTTATCTTGAAAGATATGCTGCGCAGATGGACTTCCCAATCATTCCTTGTAACTTGTGCGGCAGCCAAGAAAATCTACAAAGAAATGCGATGAAGGCCTTGATCAAGGAATGGGAAAAGAAATACCCAGGTCGCGTAGAGAGCCTATTCAGTTCTATTCAAAATGTGGTGCCTTCACATTTAATGGATGCTACTCAATTTGACTTCAAAGATTTAAGTCAGGATGTTGGTTCTAGCGATTCTGCAGAGCAGAACGCTTGGCAGCCAATACAGATGACTCTTTGATCAGCTCTTGAACATCCAAGGCCCACGTTTCAACTCGACCGCTCGCGTATTTTCTTTGTTCATCATTCATGATTTGAGTGATGAACGCACTCAGCTGAATGCCTAGAGCATTTCTTCTTTTGCCAAATTCTTGTTGTTCTTTGGTGGTGCCGTATTCAAAGTTTTTGATGTAGGTTGTCAGCAAATCTTCGGCCTGTTGCTGATTTAATTTATTTTGTTGGATTGATTTAACAATCTTGATTAAGTCACTTTGACGGCGTAAGCGCTCTTGATACACCATGTTCATATCTAATGGATTGCTGTTGATGTGCTGCCTGATTTTTTCTTCTTGTTCTTTATTGATGCTACCAAACAGCCACTCCACTCGATCAATGACTTTATCTGCGCGAACTTTATTTTGTTTTTCTAAAGTTGGGGGCAGCCATTCCTTAGCGAATTTCTCATTGCCCTTTTGCATCCTTTTTTGCATTGCTTCGATTTGATTACTTTGTAAAGTAGTAAAAATCTTGGCAGCATCCGGAGTTGTTTTTTTCGCGATGGCATACATGAACTTTTTGAGGTCATCCGCAAACTGGCTGACCTCATCGGTTGAGAGCGGGCGTTTAAGCTGGCGGCGCAATTGCTCTAATGTTTTAGAAACGCCGGCCAGTTGTTCTGTGCGATGCCACCAGAATTGTTGCTCTAAGAGTTCGCGCGTGAGAATTTCTTGCTCGGCGGTTAAGCCAATGTGATCATCTATCCACCATCGAACCAGGGTGTCACCCTGGTTGTAGACAAACCTCACCGCACTGCAGGCAGTGATCAGTAAAAAAACGCAGCAAATGGCCGTTATTTTGATTGTTTGGAGAGGTTTGGATAAGCTCATATAATTATTATTAATGAATATTGTCATATTAGCTGCTGGACAGGGAAAGCGCATGCGGTCAACGCTTCCCAAGGTGCTCCATCCAATCGCCGGACGGCCCATGCTTGAGCACGTACTCACCAGTGCCAAAGCCTTGGAGGGCGAGCATCGAACCATCCTCGTTCTGGGGCATGGCGGTGAATTTGTTCAAGAATTTCTCTCAAAAACAGCATTTCAAGCCAAAACAGCCCTTCAGTCAGAGCAAAAAGGCACTGGCCACGCTGTTTTACAGGCCTGCGATCAATTATCTGATGATCCAGTGACATTGATCCTTTATGGGGATGTGCCCTTGATACAGACCCAAACCTTGCAACAGTTGGCAGGGTTGGCAGCATCTGGCGGCCTTGGTTTGTTGACTCAACATATGGCCAACCCAACCGGTTATGGACGAATACTGCGCAATCAAGATGGCGATGTATCCGGGATTGTTGAAGAAAAGGATGCCAGCGCCGAGATTCGTCAAATCACTGAAATTAATACTGGCTTCATGGCGTTGCCAACTGAGAAATTAAAAGGCTGGTTAAAAGAATTGAAGCCAAACAATGCGCAGGGCGAGTACTACTTGACCGACGTGATTGCTTTGGCAGTTGCCGAAGGTGTTCCGGTTTATACAACTCAAGCCAGCAATGATTGGGAAACAGTCGGCGTTAATAGTCGCGCTCAATTGGCTGACTTGGAGCGAGTTTGGCAGCGCGAGTTGGCCAATCGTTTATTAGAGTCAGGCGTCACATTATTGGATCCATCTCGCATAGATATTCGTGGAGAACTTCAATGTGGCACCGATGTTCAAATTGATATCGGTTGCGTCTTTGAAGGAAAGGTTGTCCTTGGTTCAGGCGTATCGGTTGGTCCGCATTGCGTGATCAAAGACGCTGTCATTGATGCCAACGTTAAGGTTCAAGCCTTCACTCATATTGACCAAGCAACCGTTGGTGCTGGCAGTGTGATCGGACCTTATGCCAGATTGCGCCCAGGCACAGTGCTTGCCGAAGAAGTTCACGTGGGTAATTTTGTTGAAATTAAAAATAGCGATGTTGGTACAGGCAGTAAAGCCAATCATTTGGCTTATGTTGGCGATGCCACCATCGGTAAAAAAGTAAACATTGGTGCTGGCACCATCACCTGTAACTACGATGGTGTGAATAAACATCGCACAGTGATTGAAGATGAGGCATTCATTGGCTCTGATACTCAGTTGGTAGCTCCTGTCACTGTTGGCAAAGGTGCCACCTTAGGTGCTGGAACAACATTGACCAAAGATGCCCCTGCCAATCAATTGACTGTCACAAGGGTCAAGCAAGTTTCATTGAATTGGCAAAGGCCCACAAAAAAATCAAAGTAAATACTTTTTGAAGTATTGCTAAGCAAGGGAACAGGAAAAATCATGTGCGGGATCGTTGGTGCAGTTTCTAAAAAAAATGTCGTCAGTATTTTGGTCGAAGGTCTGCGCCGACTTGAATATCGTGGCTACGATTCCTGTGGCTTTGCTTTATTAAGTGGTCAAGAGTTGGTGCGTGCACGCACCACTGCAAGAGTGGCTGATTTGGCTGATCAAGGTCAGACGATGTCAGGCAATGTTGGTATTGCTCACACCCGTTGGGCCACGCACGGTAAACCAGACACTGTCAACGCTCACCCACATTTTTCTGGTGATTTGATTGGCTTGGTGCACAACGGCATCATTGAAAATTATGAGAGCTTGCGCGAAGAATTGAAGGCCGCGGGCTATGTGTTTGTGTCTCAAACGGACACCGAAGTGATTGCGCATTTGATTCATCAAACATACATCAACATGTCTGTGCGAGATTTGGCAAAAGCTGTGCGTGCCGTTGTGCCAAAGTTACACGGTGCTTATGCGATTGCTGTGATTGCCAAAGATGCGCCAGGTTTATTGATTGGTGCACGAGTTGGTTCACCATTGGTGGTGGCTTATGGCGATCAAGAAAATTTCTTAGCTTCAGACGCATTGGCTGTGTCTGATCATGCCAGCATGATGGCGTACTTAGAAGAAGGTGACATCGCTGTTTTAACAACAGATCAAGTCATCATCACCGATGTGTCTGGCAAAGTTCAAGAGCGAACTAAAAAGCCAGTGCCAACGCAAAGTGCTGAAGTTGATTTAGGCCCATATCAACACTACATGCAAAAAGAGATTTTTGAGCAGCCGCGCGCTGTTGCAGATACTTTGGGTCATGCAGAGTCTGCTGAGCTCAGTTTGTTTGGCGCCAAGCAAGTTGATTGGAAAAACATTGACAGTGTTTTGATTTTGGCTTGTGGCACCAGTTATTACGCAGCGAGCACGGCTAAGTATTGGATTGAAGATGTGGCAGGTATTTCAACTCAAGTTGAGATTGCCAGTGAATACAGGTATCGCAAAACTGTGCCGAATCCTCGCGCCTTGGTTGTGGTGGTTTCTCAATCAGGAGAAACAGCGGACACCTTGGCAGCATTAAGACATGCTCAATCCTTGGGTCATCAAGAAACTCTGGCAGTTTGTAACGTGGCGACCAGTGCGATGGTTCGAGAAACAAAGTATCAATTCTTAACGCATGCTGGCACAGAGATCGGCGTTGCTTCAACCAAAGCTTTCACGACTCAATTGGTTGGTTTGTATTTGTTGGCTTTATCTTTAGCGAAAAATAAAAACTGTTTAACGATTGAGCAAGAGCGGAACGCCTTCAATCATTTGCGTCATTTGCCTTCAGCGATTCATGCAGTGCTGGCCCTTGAGCCACAAATCATTGCATGGAGCGAGGCTTTTGCTCAATGTGAAAACGCTTTATTTTTAGGGCGTGGTCTTCACTATCCAATCGCACTTGAGGGTGCGCTCAAGTTAAAAGAAATTTCTTATATCCATGCAGAAGCTTATCCTGCTGGAGAGTTAAAGCATGGGCCGTTGGCATTGGTCACAGAACAAATGCCAGTAGTGACAGTGGCACCCAATGACGCTTTGTTAGAAAAGCTCAAGTCGAATATGCAAGAGGTGAAAGCGCGTGGCGGAAAGCTGTTTGTTTTTGCCGATAGCGATACACAAATACGTGCTGAAGATGGCATCCATGTGATTCGCATGCCTGAGCACTATGGTGATTTATCACCTATCTTGCACGTCATCCCACTTCAATTGCTGGCGTACCACACGGCATGCGCCAGAGGCACTGATGTTGATAAGCCTCGTAATCTTGCAAAATCGGTGACGGTGGAGTGAAGCCAACCATTGTTTTAGATACCAATATTCTTTTGGATGTTTTGGTATTTGATGATGAACGAGCCCATCCTTTGCGAGCAGCTCTTGATGCCAAACAATTAGACGCCGTTGCCACTGAAAAAACTTTTGCAGAGTTTCTGGACGTTATCGGACGAGAACAATTTTCTTTAGATAAAGATCAGCAACAGCTCATCAGTGAGCAATGGAAAAATTGGGCAAGAATCATTTCTGATGATGAGCTTTGCCAAGCGCCATGGAAATGTAAAGACCGCGATGATCAAGTGTTCATTAACTTGGCCTACAGTCTTAGACCATCTGCTTTGATCAGCAAAGATAAGCAAGTCTTAAAAATTGCCAAACGTGCCATCAAAGAAAAAGTCACCATCACATCAGACCACCTGCTTGGCATGAGTCTCCCTGAGTAAATCCCTTAAGTTAGACATGGGTTTTGAAACTGTCGGAATCCCTGATTTATCAAGTAAATTCGGCAACCCTAGGGTAAATACCAGTCTATTTCAGAATTACTTTTGGTGATTTTTCTTAATAATTCCTTACAATCGTATTGTTGATTTGCTTCTTTTACGGCAACAACCATATAGGAGATATTTATGAAGAAAAGTATTCGTCATGCCATGTTGGCAGTAGGTATTATCGCTGGCAGCCTTTCTGCTGGCGCACACGCAGCATTCCCAGCTGACAAGCCAGTAACAATGGTTGTTCCATTTGCTGCTGGTGGTCCAACAGACAAAGTTGCTCGTGAAATTGCTTTAGCAATGGGTAAGACATTAAAACAGCAGGTGATCATTGATAACTCACCAGGTGCTGGCGGTACGATTGCTGCTAAAAAAGTAATGAATGCCCCTAAAGATGGTTATACCGTGTTGATTCATCACATTGGTATGTCAACAGCTCCAGGTTTGTACAAAAACTTGGGCTACGATCCAATGACAGATTTTGAGCACCTTGGAATGGTTGCAGATGTGCCAATGGTGATGGTTGCTAACAAGGATTTGCCAGCTAAAAACTTAACTGAATTGCTTGCTTACATCAAAGCAAACGGAACTAAAGTTAACTATGCAAATGCTGGTCTTGGTTCTGCTTCACACCTATGCGGATTGTTGTTCATGAGCGCTATTCAGCAAGACATGACAACTGTTCCATACAAAGGTACTGGCCCGGCTTTGACAGATTTGATTGGTGGTCAAGTTCAATTGATGTGCGATCAAACAACAAACTTGGCAGGCCAACTGAAGGCAGGTTCAGTGAAGTCTTATGGTGCAACAACAATGCAACGTATTGCTGCATTCAAAGACATTCCAACAATGCATGAGCAAGGTTTGAAGAACTTTGAAGTGAACGTTTGGCACGGTGTTTATGCGCCAAAGGGAACTCCTAAGGATGCAACTGACAAGATTTCTGCTGCTCTTCAAGCAGGTATCAACGATGCTGGCTACAAAGCTAAGATGGCTGACTTAGGCGCTAATATTCCTAATGCAAAGAATTCTAGTGCTGCTGGTCACAAAGCTCATTTGAAATCTCAAATTGATTTGTGGACTCCAATCATCAAGAAGGCTGGCGTTTACGCAGATTAATTAGTTATTTAATTAGATAACTGCAGTAAAAAATTGGCCCCATCTACCTATTGGTAGGTGGGGCCAAATTGTTTCTACATCTTTATTTATAGATGGGTATTTATTTAGTCTTTAAGTTTGAGCGCTCTTCAAGAAGTAGCCAAACCGATTCTTTTTCTTCTTGATCAAGACTTGACCATAGAGCAATTTCATCAAGGGTTCGATGGCAACCCAAACAATAGCGGTCTTCATCATCCATGGTGCATAAATTAATGCAGGGTGATTCTGGACGCTTAATAATTTCTGGCTTATTCACTTTGGGGGTAATTTTTTTCTAGGATTGTTTGATAGCGAGCATTTAATTCATCGGCATTTTTGATGCTGATACCAAGGTCTCGTACCTGTCCATCTTTTAGGTCATAAATCCAGCCGTGCACAGTGACTTCCTGATTTCTGGCCCAAGCATCTTGAACGCTCGTGGTTTGGCAAACATTCATGACTTGCTCAATCACATTCAATTCGCATAACTTATCAAACTGATCTGATTCTCTTAAAACTTGCCCTAAATATTTGCCGTGTTTATCTTGAACATCTTGAACATGCCTGATCCAGTTATCGGCCAAACCAATTCTGGCTTTTATTTGTGCAGCTTTCACGCCTGAGCAACCATAGTGTCCGACCACAATGATGTGTTTCACTTTGATTTGATCAACGGCAAACTGAATAACTGATAGTGCGTTGAGGTCGGTGTGAACAACCACGTTGGCAATATTGCGATGAACAAATACTTCACCAGGAGCGAGGCCTGTGATTTGGTTGGCAGGAACGCGAGAGTCTGAGCAGCCAATCCATAAATATTCAGGCGCTTGTTGATGCACAAGTCTGCTAAAGTAATCAGGATCGCTTTTGGTCACTGAGTCAACCCACTCTTTATTGTTCTCAAGAAGCTTGCTAAGAATATAAGGATTGTTAGATGTAATCATGGGCTTAATTTTCGGTGTTAATTGAACATCATGATGTGTCACGGATGTTGATAGATGAATATTACAGGTAGTTGATACGAGTGTTTTAAAAAACTTATAAATTGGTATGAAAAAAATTATTTATCCATTTGATGATCAGATGCCTAAGACCGGTGCAACGCAGGAGATTCATGCTGGCTTGAAGTGGGTGCGCATGCCTCTGCCTTTTGCTTTGGATCACATTAATTTATGGTTGATCAGGGATTGCTTCGAGGGGCGAGATGGTTGGACTTTGGTAGATTGTGGGGTATCTAACCAAGCTATTAAAGATGCATGGCTCAATATTTTTGATGCTGAGCTAGAAAATCTACCCATCGTGAGAATCATTGTGACTCACATGCACCCTGACCACATTGGTTTGGCTTCTTGGCTATCAGAAAAATGGTCGGCTCCTTTGTGGATGACGATGACGGATTATGTTTTAGCAAAATGGTTGTCTGATCCAAGGGGTTCAGAAGTTGGATCGGTCGCAGGTGGCGGTGGAGCTGCAGATCATTTTGCGCGTCATGGCCTAGCCAATGAAGAAGACTTGATAAAGATTCGGGCCAGAGCAAATTATTTCAGCAATATGGTTCCCTCGGTTCCTCCAAGATTCAGAAGAATCATGGATCAAGAGCTTATTCAGATTGGTGGGCAAGATTGGCAGGTATTGGTTGGCTATGGTCACGCGCCAGAGCATGCATGTTTGTGGTGCGATAAAACACAAACATTGATTTCTGGGGACATGGTTTTGCCGCGCATTTCAACCAACGTCAGCGTTTTTGATACGGAGCCTGATGCAGATCCATTGGGTCTTTATTTGGAGTCACTGACTTCTTTAAAGCAATTACCAGAGGATGCTTTGGTTTTGCCGTCCCACGGAAAGCCTTTTAAGGGGCTGCATGTGCGCATTGAACAACTTCATGACCATCATCGAGATCGATTGGCTGACACTTTGGAGGCCTGCAAGAGCAGCCCTCAAAGTGCCAGGGATTTAGTCCCGGTTTTATTCAAGCGGGAGTTGGATTTGCATCAGTTAACCTTTGCGATGGGCGAGGCCATCGCCCACCTTAATCACCTTTGGCGCGGCGGGTACTTGTTGCGCGAGGTTTGCTCTGACGGGGTTTTGAGGTTTTCTTGCCGGTAAAGCTGCCCGAAGCCATTTCGGTGGCCATATCAGAGGCTGCTTGGGTTGCCTGGCTGGCGGCTTTTTGGGCTGCTTTGGTGGCTTCAGCCAATGCTTCTGGGGTCATTGCAGCACTAAAGCTCTTCAAGGCCGCCAAAGTGGCTCTTTGTACTTCCAGGCCTTGAATCGTGCTGCGCAAGACGTTCATGTTGAGTTGGAGCCAGTTTTCAACGCTTTTAAGGTCCTGAATCCGCTTATCAAGCTCTTCAATATCCAAGGTAGGCATGCCGGCACCGCCCCCAATTCCAGCCCCAAAGCCTGACATATCGCCAGGGGTGGGGGAATTACCCCACATGGTTTTGAACATTTCTAGACTTTGATTGAAATCTGGCATCGCTCCAAACATTGTGACCCCCAAATAAAAAAGTTAATGTAATCAGATAAATATACGTAATACCGATAAAATATAGGTTTAATCAATTTGTCGCAATCATTTGCGGCCAAATAAGAGTTTTACTTATGCTTTATACCCGCGGCGCAAACTTGCCCCAATTATTAAAAGACCGTATTTTGGTCTTGGATGGTGCCATGGGCACCATGATTCAACAACGCAAATTAAATGAGCAGCAATACCGCGGTTTGCCAGAGTTAACTCGTTTTGAAAATCATGCGATTGATTTAAAAGGTAATAACGAGCTACTCAATATCACTCATCCTGAAATCATTTTAGATATTCACCGTCAATATTTGGCGGCGGGTGCAGATTTAATTGAAACAAATACATTCGGCGCAACAACCATTGCGCAAGACGATTACAAAATGCCTGAATTGGCCAGAGAAATGAATTTGGCTGCAGCAAAATTAGCGAAACAGGCTTGTGATGAATTTTCAACACCTGACAAACCAAGATTTGTTGCTGGTGCAGTAGGACCAACACCAAAGACGGCGAGCATTTCTCCAGACGTGAATGACCCGGCTGTTAGAAACGTGACATTTGAGCAATTGCGTCAAGCCTACAAAGAGCAGGTTGAGGCTTTGTATGAGGGTGGCGCCGATGTGTTTTTGGTTGAAACAATTTTCGATACCTTGAATGCAAAAGCTGCTTTATTTGCGATTGATGAGTTTTTTGAAGAGCAGCAGGTTCGTTTGCCGATCATGATTTCTGGAACCGTGACAGATGCGTCTGGACGTATTTTGTCTGGTCAAACAGTTGAAGCGTTTTGGAATAGCTTGCGTCATGCCAAACCATTAACGTTTGGCCTTAATTGCGCTTTAGGTGCAACGCTGATGCGTCCATACATTGCTGAGCTGGCAAAAGTATGTGATGTCGCTGTTTCTTGTTACCCCAACGCAGGCCTGCCTAATCCAATGAGTGACACAGGCTTTGATGAAACACCAGAAATGACATCTAGATTGTTAGATGAGTTTTCTAAAGATGGTTTGGTGAATTTGGTGGGTGGCTGCTGCGGCACAACGCCTGCGCACATCAAGGCAATCGCGGATGCTGTTGCAAAGAGACCAAGTCGTCGCTGGAATGCTTATAAGGAGTCTGTGTGATGTCAGCAATAAAACAGATCCCTCCAATGAAGTTGTCTGGTTTAGAGCCATGCAACATCAGCCCACACGTGGGCTTTGTGAACGTTGGTGAGAGAACCAACGTCACAGGTTCAAAAGCATTTGCAAGAATGATTTTGAATGAGCAATACGATGAAGCTTTATCGGTCGCAAGACAGCAAGTTGAAAACGGTGCGCAGATCATCGACATCAACATGGATGAGGCGATGCTCGATTCAAAAGCAGCGATGGTGCGCTTTTTAAATTTGATTGCATCAGAGCCAGATATTTCTAGAGTACCTATCATGATTGACTCATCAAAATGGTCAGTCATCGAAGCAGGTTTGCAATGCGTTCAAGGTAAGGCCATCGTTAACTCTATTTCTATGAAAGAGGGTGAAGACTTATTCAGGCAGCAAGCGAAATTGATTCGACGCTATGGTGCAGCCACTGTGGTCATGGCCTTTGATGAAAAAGGTCAGGCGGATACCTACCAAAGAAAAATTGAGATTTGCGAAAGAAGCTACAAGATATTGGTCGATGAACTGGACTTTCCTCCAGAAGATATTATTTTCGATCCTAATATTTTTGCGATTGCCACTGGCATTGATGAGCATGACAACTACGCCAATGATTTTATTCAGGCAACGGCTTGGATAAAAGCCAACTTGCCTGGTGCAAAAGTAAGCGGCGGCGTTTCTAACGTGAGCTTCTCATTCAGGGGCAACGATGTTGTTCGTGAAGCAATTCATACAGTATTTTTATATCACGCGATTCGCGCTGGCTTAGACATGGGCATTGTGAATGCCGGTCAGTTGGGTGTTTATGCTGATTTGGATGAGAAGTTAAAAGAGCGTGTTGAAGATGTTGTTTTAAACCGCTTTACTGAAAAAGATGGCAAAACTCCTACAGAGCGTTTGCTAGAAATTGCCGACGAATACAAGGGCGGTGGTGCGCGCGCTGAAGAGACTTTGGCTTGGCGCGAAGGTTCTGTCAGAGAGCGCTTGACTCATGCATTGGTGCATGGCGTGACGTCACACATTGTTGAAGACACTGAAGAGATGCGTCTTGAGATATCAAACGCAGGCGGTCGCCCGATTGAGGTCATCGAAGGACCTTTGATGGATGGCATGAATGTGGTGGGTGATTTGTTTGGCGCAGGCAAGATGTTCTTGCCGCAGGTGGTGAAGAGCGCCCGAGTGATGAAGCAAGCAGTGGCTCACTTGATCCCATACATTGAAGAAGAGAAACGACAGATTCTTGAGAGCGGCGGAGATGTGCGTTCTCGCGGAAAAATCATCATGGCAACCGTCAAGGGCGACGTTCACGATATTGGTAAAAATATTGTGACGGTGGTGCTTCAGTGCAACAACTTTGATGTTGTGAACATGGGTGTGATGGTGCCTTGCAATGAAATTCTCAAAAAGGCCAAAGAAGAAAAAGCTGATTTGATTGGATTGTCTGGCTTGATCACACCATCATTGGAAGAAATGGCTTACGTTGCTGAAGAGATGCAGCGTGATGATTATTTCAGATCGAAAAAAATGCCATTGATGATTGGTGGAGCAACCACATCGCGAGTTCACACTGCAGTCAAAATTGCCCCTCATTATGAAGGCCCAGTTGTTTATGTGCCTGATGCTTCTAGAGCAGTTTCAGTGGCATCTAGCTTGTTATCAGAAGAGGGTGCGGATAAATACATTGATGATTTGCAGGCGGACTACGAAAGAATTCGGGTTCAGCATGCCAATAAAAAGCAAACCCCAATCATCAGCATTGAAGATGCAAGAGCCAATAAAGAAATGATTGACTGGGCTAAGCAGACAATCGTTAAGCCTAAATTCATCGGGCGCCGTGTTTTTAAGAATTACGATTTGGCAGACATTGCTCAGTGCATTGACTGGACACCGTTCTTCCAGACTTGGGATTTGGCTGGAAAATATCCGCAGATATTAAAAGATGAAGTGGTTGGAGATTCAGCGCAGAAGGTGTTTGCTGATGCTCAGGCCATGTTGCAAAAAATCATTCAGGGCCGTTGGTTGCAAGCCCATGCTGTGATTGGCCTTTATCCAGCGAACAGCGTTGGCGATGATATTGAAATCTACGCCGATGAATCACGCCAGGATGTCTTATTGACATGGAAGAACTATCGTCAGCAAAGTGATCGACCTGTTGTTGATGGCGTTAAGAAACCAAATCGTTGTTTGGCTGATTTTGTCGCGCCTAAGGAATCTGGTGTTTCTGATTATGTTGGCATGTTTGCAGTAACTGCAGGGCATGCGATTGAAAAGAAACTCAAAGAGTTTGAAGACAAGCATGATGACTACAGTTCAATCATGCTGAAAGCTTTGGCTGATCGTTTTGCTGAAGCGTTTGCTGAAAAGATGCATCAGAGGGTGAGAACTGAACTCTGGGGCTATGTTTCTGATGAAGGTTTGAGCAATGAGGACTTGATTCAGGAAAAGTACCAAGGCATTCGTCCGGCCCCTGGTTATCCAGCATGTCCAGACCATTTGGTTAAAAAGGACATGTTTGAATGCTTGAAGGCTGATGAAATTGATATGGCTTTGACTGAGTCGATGGCCATGACGCCATCATCGAGTGTGAGCGGTTTCTATTTAGCAAATCCGCAGTCTCAATACTTTGATGTGGGTCGCATTGGTGAAGATCAGCAAGCGGACTTTGTTAAACGCCCCAAGACACCATCTCTTCGTTAAGCAAAGCCTCTTTGAGTAAGCTTATGAATGGATATGCTCTTTGCCCTAAGCGATCATGGTTGATGTTGTGGCCTGATTCTTCAGAAGATTCTGAGGGGCTGTTTTCAGCGGCATTTTTTTTGCGTTCAATGTCTTCGGCGACCGCCGCTTCTAATTTAGCAATCGCAATGGGCAGCTGCTCTAACAAAAAGATGCCTCTTGGCTCCAAGGGTCTGCCAATGATTGCAAATATTTTTGAGGTTAAATCTTCTAACATCAAAACATCTGCAGATTTTTTACATTGAAATTTATATAACATAAGCAAAGATTAACACTAAAAGTTAACTGATAAACTGAACTTCTATGCTACCAGCCATTAAAAAACAAATTATTTCATTGATGCAAGATGCCTTGGCTCAGATAGCCAAAGAGCGAGGCATTGCTGATTCCCTACCAGAACCTCATGTTGAGCGCCCAAAGGTTGCTGAGCACGGAGATTTGGCAACTAATATTGCTATGCAGTTATCTAAGGCCTGGAAAGCCAACCCTAGAGAATTGGCTCAGGTATTTGTTGAGAAATTATTGAATCAATCGGGCGCTAAAGAATTAATCGCGAGCGCTGAAATTGCTGGTCCAGGATTTATTAATTTACGTTTAACCCAAAATGCTCGTTTACAGGTGATCGGCAAGATCTTCGCCGATGGCAATTGTTATGGTCAGCAAGCAGAGTTGGGTAAAAAAGTATTGGTTGAATTTGTTTCTGCTAATCCAACGGGCCCCTTGCATGTGGGGCACGGTCGCCAAGCAGCCTTAGGCGATGCTCTATCTAATATTTTAAGAACTCAAGGTTGGTCTGTTCATAAAGAGTTTTATTACAACGATGCTGGTGTCCAGATACAAAATTTAGCTATTTCTGTTCAGGCAAGAGCAAAGGGTCTTAATCCTGGTGATCAGAATTGGCCAGAGTCTGCGTATAACGGCGAATACATTGCAGATATTGCAAAAGACTATTTGGCAAAGGCCACTGTGGCTGCTTCAGATGGTCAGCCCGTTCATGCTGATGGCGATATCAATAATATTGAATCTATTCGACAATTTGCCGTGGCGTATTTGCGCAAAGAGCAAGACATTGATCTGAATTCCTTCGGGGTGCAATTTGACTGCTATTACTTAGAGTCATCTTTGTACAGTGATGGTAGTGTGGCATCGGTGGTGGCTGATTTGGCTTCTGTTGGTAAGAGTTATGAAGCTGAAGGCGCTCTTTGGTTGCGCACAACGGATGATGGCGATGACAAAGATCGCGTCATGAAAAAATCAGATGGTAGCTACACTTATTTTGTTCCAGACGTTGCTTACCATGCGAGCAAATGGTCACGAGGCTTTACTCATGTGATCAATATCCAAGGCAGTGATCATCATGGCACGATTGCAAGGGTTCGCTCTGGCATCCAGGGTGTTGCACAAAAGCGTTCTTGGGATATCCCAAAAGATTACCCTCAGTACGTGCTGCACAAAATGGTCACCGTGATGAAGGGTGGCGAAGAGGTGAAGATCTCTAAGCGCGCTGGCTCTTATGTGACTGTGAGAGATCTGATTGAGTGGTCAGGTGGTGTGACAACTGAAATGAATGATGTTGAGCGTCAAGATGCAATTCGTCGTGGCAGAGATGCTGTTCGATTCTTCTTGATATCTCGTAAAGCTGATACTGAATTTGTCTTCGATGTTGATTTGGCATTAAAGCAAAATGATGAAAATCCTGTTTTTTATGTGCAATATGCGCATGCCAGAATTTGTTCAATTTTGAGGCAGTGGGCAGGAGATGAGTTGAGCCTTAAGTCAGCCTCTCTGCTTGCGCTTGATAGCCATGCATCAAATATGCTTTTGACGCGTTTGTCTGAGTATTCTGAGGTATTGGCTGAGGCTGCAAAGGATATGACACCTCATTCCTTGGCATTTTATTTAAGAGATTTGGCCAGCGATTTCCACACTTTCTACAATGCGGATAGAGTATTGGTTGACGAAGAAAATATTCGCTTGGCGCGCTTGGCTTTACTCTTAGCAACCAAGCAAGTGATTGGCAATGGATTGGCTATTTTGGGTGTTTCTGCACCTGAAAAAATGTGAGGAGTTAATGTGATGAAGAACAATAATCAACGCTTGTCTCTAGAGGCTGGCTCTTCAGGTGGAACCCTGATGGGTTTTGTGCTCGGCTTATTGCTGGGTTTGGCAATTGCTGTTGGTGTTGCCATCATGTTGACCAAGGGAGCGCCGGAGCCAAAATTAAACCTCAGAGCGCCAGAGGCTGTCAGCAAAGCAAAGCCTGTTGAAGCAATTGAAGAGGGTGAAGTTCAAGTTGAAGATAAGCCTAATTTGAATAAGCCATTACAAAGTAAAGTGCCACTACCAAGTGAGATGGCCCCTAAGGATCCAATTGCCTCAATCGCTGCGGCAACTCAAGGCCCTGAATATTGGTTACAAACTGGAGCGTACAAGAATCAAGAAGAAGCTCAGCGCCAAAAAGCCATGCTAGCCATGCAAGGTTTAGAAGCCCTTATTTCTGAAAGGGAATTAGACGGTGCCCCTCTTTGGCGTGTACGTGTTGGCCCATTCGTGGGGCAAAATGAAGTGACTCAAACAAGGGCCAGACTGCAAAGTGCAGGCGTTCCTTCTACAATCATTCGCATCAATAAATCAAATTAATGCTTATATGAAAAACATCAATTTATTCACACTGATTAGAAATATTTTCTTTGGCGTTCTCTGTCTCGGATTTTCTAATGTGGCACTCTCTCAAGCAAGACCAATTGAGGAAGGCTTCGACTATCGTGTGATGCCAGTTGCTCAGGTAACTGAATCTAAAGGCAAGATTGAGGTTTTAGAATTTTTTTGGTACGGCTGTCCGCACTGCCATGATTTTGAACCTGAATTGAGCGCATGGATTGCCAAGCAGGGTAAAGATGTTGTGGTCAAAAAAGTGCCGGTTGCATTTAGAGATGAGTTGCTGCCACACAGCCAGTTGTTTTATGCCTTAGATAGCTTGGGCAGAAATGATTTACATGCCAAAGTCATGGTGGCAATGCATGTTAACAAGAAGAAGCTTTTAGCAGAGGCTGAGATAGCTGATTGGGTTGCTAGCCAAGGAATTGATCGCCAAGCTTTTTTGAAAGCATTTAAATCATTCACAGTCACATCAAAAGCAAGAGCAGCCAATCAAATTGCCCAGGCGTACAGAATTGATGGCGTCCCAACAGTTGCGGTACAAGGCAAGTATTTGACATCACCATCAATCGCCGGCGGATCAAAAGTCAGAGCGACTCAAGCCATGGATTTCTTAGTGAACAAGGTCAGGAAAGAAAAGAAATAAAACTCAAGACTTATTAAATTAAGTACTTGTTTAAATCTTTATATGGGCCCTATTGACGGGCCCTTTTTTTTAGCCAGCGCATCAGCGCACCCAGAACTGGAATTTTTTCATAAAGCTCTTCAGCTGCATCCCAATAATCGCGGTGCTCTGTGATGAGCAGCGCTTCATTGAACGTCATCCAAGTGCAACCTCTGATGACTTGATCAAGGTTTGGTGATTGCTTGAGTTGGAAGATGAACTCCCAGATTAAACAGGCATGAGAGCCATTCTCTAGGGTGTTTTTAATCACAAAGCGAGGATTGTTCACTTGCGTGAACATGTGAGTAAAAATGTGTCTGATATCAGCATGCCCTTTAACTTCATTAAAGGGGTCTTTGAAAAACGCATCTCGTGAGTAAAGAGCCACCAATGAATCAATGGTCTTCGGTGAGACATTTTCAAACTGCTCAATCACTCGTTGGATGTGCTGACTTGTCATTTAAATCTTGATGAATTTTTTGATGAGGAAGAAATAAACTGGGTAAGGTAGCAAGCGTAAAAATTTTAAGAAAAATGAAAATCTCTTGGGGAAGTGAATATCAAATTTCCCCGCTTGAATACCATCCAAGATTTCTTCAGCAGCTTCTTTGGAGGTGATCAAGGCTGGCATCTCAAAATCATTTTTAGCAGTTGCCTCTGTTGCCACAAAGCCCGGATTGATCATATAAACAGCCACGTTCTTTGGCTTTAGATCGTAATAAAGGGTTTCGCAAAAATTGATCATCGCTGCCTTACTTGGGCCATAAGCAAGAGATTGTGGCAAACCACTGTAACCAGCAACACTGCTCACAATTGCAATGCCACCAGATTGTTGTTGGATGAAATCAGGCAAAGTGATTGAGCAGGCGCTCATCGCACCAATGATGTTGGTGTTGATGATGTCAGTGGCTTTGGCCAAATAAAAATTATCGGCACGCATGGGTTCATAGATGCCAGAAACATAGAGGAGCAAATCGATGCCACCCCATGCTTGTTTGATTGATTGGTAGGTAGAAGTCAGCTCATCATTGCTTTGCGCATTGGCTGGCAAGCAAAGTGTTTGATCGGCAGGCCATTTATCTTGAATGGCTTTGAGCTTGTCCATGCGGCGCGCACTGAGTGCAACTTTGGCGCCATGACTCAGGAAAGCCTGGGCGCAAGCTTCGCCGATGCCACTCGATGCGCCAATGATCCAGACCCGCTTGTTATAAAAACTGATAACTCGCTGATTAAGCGCCATTTTCGTCAGGCTTTCTCAGTGTGAATTGAATAACATCCGTACTCTTCTCAGCAAAACCTGCGGCACAGTACATCAAGTAAAGGTTCCATAGGCGGATGAACTTTTGATCAAATCCTTGTGCTTTGATGGCGTCTAGTTGCTGATTGAACTTTTCATGCCACATCACCAAAGTTTTTTGATAGTCCTGCCCAAATCGATAGACGGCTTCAGTGATAAGACCTTGTTTGGCAGCGGCTTCTTTGAATTTTTCTTCTGAAGGCAACATGCCACCAGGAAACACGTACTGTTGAATGAAGTCAGAGCTATTGCGATATTTCTCAAATAAGTCATCGGCAATCACAATGGTTTGAATGCAGGCTTTTTTGCCAGGCTTTAAGCAGCGCTTGATCATCTCGAAATAGCTTGGCCAATAACTTTCGCCAACAGCCTCAAACATTTCAATTGAAGCAATGCCATCGTACTGTTCTTGATGATCTCGGTAGTCTTGTAACAAAATTTGATGCTGACCCAAATCTTTTGCCTGAATTCTTCCGCCACGCTCGCGCGCATATTTGGCTTGCTCTTCAGAGATGGTCAAGCAGTCAATGTTGACGCCATTCAAGCAGGCTTGCTCCATGAGGCCGCCCCACCCACAACCCACCTCAAGAATTTTTTCTCCAGGAGCAACACTGAGTGATTGAATGATTTTTTGATATTTGGCAATCTGTGCTTCTACCAAAGGCGTGTCTTTGCTATCAAAGCAAGCACTTGAATAGGTCATACTCGGGTCTAGCCAAAGAGCGTAAAAAGCGTTGCCGATGTCGTAGTGCGCATGGATATTTTTTTTGCTGCCCGCTTTGGTGTTTTTATTGAACCAATGTTTGATGCGATAGCCTAAGCGACCCCACCAATTGCCATAGATGATGGTCTCAATTTCTTGTCTATTAGCCAATAACAATCTAAGCAGAGCCAAAAGATCAGGTGAGTCGCAAAGGCCCTTGATATAACTTTCTGCAAAGCCAATGTCACCAGATTTCAAACAAGCTCTGCAAACTTCCCAGTCATGGATCTGAATGGTTGCTTCGATACCAGCGTGTGCGCCTTTAAAGGTGAGTTGCTCTCCTTCAGGGCTGATTACTTGTAATTGACCAACTTGGATATTCTTTAAAAGTGAAAGAACGGCCTTGGCGTGCCAAGGCAAGCTTGGCAAGAAACCATCGATGGTATTGGTGTTTGAACTCATTTACTCACTTCCGTAGAAGGTGGTGTTGGCTTGCTATGAAATTGGACACCTTTTAACCATAAACGTAAAGCTTGCCAATGAATTCTGACAATCACTCCAATGCTCATGGCTGGATATCTAATCGCAGACCAAATGATACTTTTTAAATTAATTTCTCGTTCGATCCCATTAACGCTGGTGATCAGGAGGGGGCCTTGGTCATGATATTCAATCCGAGCAACGTGTTGCCCAGAGCCAGCTTTTGAGAAGAATCTGAAATGGTATTCCCCTTTGACTTCGCAAAAGGGGGATACATGGAAGACCTTATTGGATAAAAAGCTTTGGCCCCATTGAATGGCTTGGCCGTCTGGGTTGCTCAAAAGATAGCAATGTCTCTCGCCAAAGGTGTTGTTGACCTCAGCCAAGATGGCTTTTAACTCTCCTGAGCGATTTTCAAAAAACCAAAAACTGACTGGATTGAAAACATAGCCTAAGACTCTTGGGAATGTTTGTAACCAAACTTCTCCATCAATATCGGTGATGCCTTCGCTTTTGACTAGAGCAAGAGCCCATGCAAGAGAATCATTCTCACCCCTGCCGTGGTCTTTGTCATAGAAAGTTAACCAAGAAAGCTTGTTGTCGCCCAAGCCAATTTGAGAAATCCCTTTTGGCTTGGTTTTTCTCTGACGCATCGGTATGCGCAAGGTAAAGACAGAATAGGCAAACTTATTAATAGCAGGTTTTAGCCGAGCATGTCGAACTTGACCAAAACAAATTTTTGCAATGCTCATGCTGATAGTGGTGTTTTTCTCGGAGATCTTAAAATTTCCTGGATTGCTTCAGCAACAAGTTCGCCCGAACGCAGGCCATCTTCATGGAAGCCATAACCAGTCCAAGCACCACAGTACCATGTATTGTTCGAACCTTGTATTAAAGATAGGTTTTGTTGAGCAAGAATGGCTGCTTGATCAAATACGGGGTGTGCATACTGAATGTCTGCATGAACTGTTTCTGCTTTAGGTTCAGTCACAGGGTTCAAGCTCACGATCACTGGCTGATTGCCCCAGCTTTCAGGCAATGGCTGCAGTTGGTTGATCAAATAGTTAACGCACACTTCTTGATCTTGAAGGTTTTCACTTCGGGTGCTTGCATAGTTCCAAGCCGCCCAACATTTTTCTTCTTTTGGCAACAAAGAACTATCCGTGTGCAAAACGGCACGATTCGCTTGATATTTAACTGAGCCAAGAATATTGTTTTCTTGAGTGCTTGCATCTGTTAAAGCCTCAAGGGCTTGATCACTGTGGCAAGCCATGACCACATGGTCATAACTGATGGTGCCATGAGCAGTGCTGATGTTGACGTTATTCGCATTTCTTGAAACAGATGTGACGTGCTCACGAATGAATGAGCCACCATTCTTTTCAATATGAGCACATAATTTTTTGACGTACTCTCTTGAGCCACCTTTGACTGTTAACCATTGAGGTCTATCAGCGATTTGAATCAAGCCATGGTTAAAGCAAAATCTGATCATGGTTGCAATTGGGAATGCCAACATTTGTGACACTGGGCAAGACCAAATGGCGCCAACCATCGGTAAAAAATACCAATCTTGAAATTGCTGACTAAAGCGATGTTTTTTAATAAATTCGCCAACCGTTAAATCAATCTCATCCAATTGTTTATCTGCAGCCAATTTTGTACAGATTCGATTGAATCGAATGATGTCTTTGACCATGCGTAAAAACGAAGGGCTCAAGATATTTTTTCTTTGCGCAAACAATGAATCAATGCTGGTGCCTGACCACTCAAGTACATCACCGTTTTGTTTTGGGATGGACACAGAAAAAGACATGTCAGATTTGGCAATCTCTACGTCAATTTCATGAAATAGACGAATCAATCTTGGATAGGTTCTTTGGTTGAAGACTAAAAACCCTGTGTCTACACCATGGCTCACTTTGCCCAATGGGGTATCCAGTGTTAGATCAACTGTATTGCTGTGCCCGCCAATGTGATTGCCACCTTCGTAGAGAGTGACTTCGCAATTATCTAGTTTGCTAAGAGCATATGCGCAGCCAAGGCCCGATATGCCAGCGCCAACGATGGCTATTTTCATGAGACTCTTTCATTGGCTTTGAATAAGAAAACCACAAGACACCCCTGAGCATAAATAAGGGAGGGAGAGAAACTGCGCTCAGCGGGCTTCATGTCTTGTGGTTAAAAGGGTTAATGAGTGTTTCTTTTATCTTTGGCTAACCATGCATAAGCAGAATGGTTATGGATAGATTCAAAATTTTCTGATGACACTTCATAGGCAATTACTTTTTCAGAATGATCTAGTGCAACAGCAATATCGCGGACCAAATCTTCTACAAATTTAGGATTGTCATAAGCTTTTTCAGTGACGTATTTTTCGTCTGGGCGTTTCAATAGGCCCCATAGTTCGCAAGAAGCTGCTTGTTCAGCAATTTTGATCAAATCTTCTGCGTCCATATTTTCAGTGATCTCAGCAGCAATCACGATGTGTGAACGCTGATTGTGAGCGCCGTACTCAGAAATTTTCTTTGAGCAAGGGCACAAGCTTGTTACTGGTACTTGTACTTGAAGCGTGTAACGTAGAGCGCCTTTTTCAAAAGCTGCTTTGATGTGTAAGTCGTAATCAAGCAAGCTCTCAACACCGGACACTGGTGCTACTTTATTTAAGAAAAGTGGCATCTTCATATCAATGTGACCTTCTGTTGCTTCAAGGCGGTCAAGCATGGTGCTCATCAATGTTTTGACAGAATCAAATTCAAGGGGCGCATGTTGATTTTGTAGAACTTCCAAAAATCTAGACATGTGAGTGCCTTTGACATCTGATGGCAACTTAACAGTCATATCAATCATCGCAACGCTCGCCTGTGAGCCTGCTTTGGTTTTAATCTGGACAGGATGACGCACAGATTTAATGCCAACTTTTTGAATCACAATGTTGCGTTCATCATGACTTGCTTGAACATCAGGAAGGAAAATCTTTTCTGGGGCATTCATTACGGTTTCTCCTGAAGTAACTTTTCAAGTTGAGCAACTAGCTTTGAGCTCGTGGGTGATGTCATGCTGCTGTATGCGTCAATCACATTGCCTTGACGATCGACTAAATATTTGTAGAAGTTCCAACGAGGTTTGGTACCCGTTTGTTCAATCAAATGTTTGAAAAGCGGATTGACATTCGGGCCAGTCACAGATGATTTGGCAAACATCGGAAATTTCACGCCATAGGTATTGTGGCAAAAATCAGCGATCTCTTTATTAGATCCAGGCTCTTGTTTGCCAAAATCGTTGGAAGGAAAGCCAAGAATCACCAAACCTTTGTCTTTGTACTGGCTATAAAGCTTCTCTAAGCCGTCATATTGGCTTGTAAAACCACAATAACTGGCTGTATTGACGATGAGAACCACTTTGCCTTGGTATTGGCACAGATTCTGAGGGGCTTCGTCTTGAAGTCTTAGAAAGGTATGGGACAGCGTTTTTGAACAATTCATGGCAACAGCATCCTTTGGCCAAAAAGACCACATGAGAATGATCAACAGAAGGGCTGTAAAGGCCATTCTGTAAAAATGAGCCCCCAGGCTTTTAACTGCCTGTTGTGGGGCCCTGGATCTGCTCTCAGTTCCGACCATCATTGGGTTTGTCTCCTCGACCCATTCTTTTAAGTATTTGTTGTTGACCATGGACAACTATTAGTTTTGTCTAGGGCAAATCAACAATGTGTTGCAATATTAAGCATAAATCAAAATAAATGCAAATTATGTCTAAGACAGTGTAGAATTTACTAGTCGATACCTCGTATTAACTTGGCGACAAACCTGAGTTTCCCCTTATGAATGTTAGATTTAACAACTTGCCGGACATGTTGAGCATCGCTGCAGTCGAGCGTGACACTGGCATTGCTAAAGACACACTTCGGGTGTGGGAAAGACGCTATAACTTTCCGATGCCACTTCGGGATAAGAATGACGATCGCGTTTATCCGGCCGATCAGATCGAAAAACTTCGAATTTTAAAAAGATTATTAGACTCAGGATTTCGTCCTGGGCGCATCGTGCCTCTACCAATTGAGGCGCTCAAAGAGTTAAGCTCTAGAAGCAATCAAGCGGCAGAAGTCAGTTCTCATTCTTTATCGATGATTTCTCAAGAGGAAATGGATCGGTATTTAGATTTATTGAGATCTCATCAAACTGAAGCCTTGAGATTGGCACTTTCTACAACTTTGATGAAGATTGGCTTGGACCGCTTTGTGATTGAAGTGGTTGCACCGCTCATTAGAAATATTGGCGAGTACTGGGCCAATGGCAAGTTAGAGATCCACGAAGAGCATTTGTTCACAGAGCAAATCAAGCATTTGTTGAGAACAGCAATCAATTCAGTGCCACGTGGCCACATTGGTCAGAACGAAGAGTTGGCCAGACCAAGAATTTTATTAACAACATTCCCACAAGAGCATCACAGCTTAGGTCTTTTGATGGCTGAAGCATTGATGGCTTTGGAGGGATGTTCTTGTGTGTCTTTGGGAACGCAAACACCGATTCTTGAAATTGCTCAAGCAGCCAGAGCTCAAAAAGCAGATGTGATTGCCTTGTCGTTTTCATCACAAATGAATCAAAACCAAGTGGTCGATGGTTTGAATGAGCTCAAGTCAAAGTTGGCCCCAGGCATTGAGTTGTGGGTGGGTGGCGAGAATCAGGCACTTCGCAAGAGAACGCCTGATGGAGTGACTGTCATGACTGCGTTGCAAGATATTTCTGCGAACGTCAAAGGTTGGCGTTCAAAGCGCTCAGACAGCTAATTTGAAAAAACTTGTTTTAGTTTTAGGTGATCAATTAAAGGCCGATAGTTCGGCCTTTAATCATTTCGATGTGGCAACCGATGAAGTGATCATGGTTGAGTCAGAGTCCGAGGCTAATTATGTTTGGACACATAAAGCAAAGATCGCTCTTTTCTTATCGGCGATGCGACATTTTGCAGAAGTATTGAAAAAGAAAAAATACACGCTGACCTATGTGAAGGAAAGTAAATCATCCATAGTCTCTGTCCTTAAAGAACATATTCAGAAACATCATTTCACTCATTTGGTTTGTGTTGAGCCTGGCGAATGGCGCTTAAGAAAAGAGTTGCAAGATTTAGCCAGTGAGCTTGGGATCTATTTGACGATTGAGCCGGATGATCACTTTTATTGCGGCTTTGATGAATTCAAAGCATGGGTGGGCGATAAAAAAGAAATCAGACTTGAATACTTTTATCGCTACCTGCGCAAAAAACACAAGGTCCTGATTCAAGCCAATGGTGAGCCAGAAGGCGATCAGTGGAACTTTGACGAGCAAAACAGAAAGCCTTATCCCAAAAAGGGCCCAGGACAAATCACTGAACCCATGTGGTTTACGCCTGATGCCATCAGTAAAGAAGTGCTGGCTTATGTTGAGTCAACATATCCCAAGCATCCTGGAGAGCTCGATAGCTTTGCATGGGCCGTGACCAGAGAGCAGGCTTTGTTGGCCTTGAATCATTTCATTGAATATCGCTTGCCTCTATTTGGAACTCATCAAGATGCCATGTGGACCAATACACCTTTTGGTTGGCATTCCATACTGTCAACATCGCTGAACTTAAAGCTGATTGATCCCAAAGAAGTGGTTGATGCCGCCATTCAGGCTTATGAAATTAAGCAAGTATCTTTGAGTGCCGTTGAAGGCTTTGTGCGTCAAATATTAGGTTGGCGTGAATTTATTCGAGGCATGTATTACTTGGATATGCCAAAAATGGCAGAGGATAATTTTTATCAGCACCAACGACAGTTACCCAAGTGGTACTGGACTGCTGATACCAAAATGGCCTGCATGAAAGATGCCATTGGGCAAACTTTGAAATATGGTTACGCATACCATATACAACGATTGATGGTGACGGGTAATTTTGCTTTGTTGGCTGAACTATTGCCTCAGCAAGTTTGTGAGTGGTATCTCGCCATTTATGTGGATGCCATTGAATGGGTGGAGTTACCCAATACGGCTGGCATGGCTCTGTTTGCCAATGGTGGCAGATTCACCAGCAAGCCCTATGTTGCGAGTGGCGCATACATCAAAAGAATGAGTAATTATTGTGAGTCTTGCTCATATCAGTCTAGTCAACGATATGGGCCAGATGCCTGCCCCATGACAACCTTGTATTGGAATTTTTTAATCAATCATCGAGCAGAATTTGAGAAAAATCCAAGAACTCGTTTGATGACGGCCAATCTGCAGAAAATTGATGAGAAAGAGCAGCTCCTGATCAGTCAGCATGCTCAAACAATCTTAAATAATTTAGAAAATATCTAGTCGGTTGTAAGATGTCGCTTATGACAACGCCAAACCTTGATAAATTACCGCTGCCAGCATTTGAGAAGAAGATTTGTTCTGTAGAGAATCTGCAGGAAGCTTTGGCTCGTTTGCCAAAACCAATCGTTTTCACAAATGGTGTGTTTGATATTTTGCACAGAGGTCACGTGAGTTATCTAGCTCAAGCTAAAAGCCTTGGGGCTAGTTTGGTGCTGGGTGTGAATGCAGACAGTTCTGTGCGCATGTTGGGCAAGGGAGACGCAAGACCGCTCAATGCTCAAGACGACCGCATGGCTTTATTGGCTGCTTTAGAGTCTGTTGATTTGGTGGTGATGTTTGAAGAAAAAACACCGGTTGAATTGATTGCTAAAGTAAAGCCAGACATTTACGTCAAAGGCGGCGATTATCAAATGGATGATTTAGCTGAAACAGCTTTGGTCAAAACTTGGGGTGGAAAAGCGTATGCGATTCCATTCATCCACGATCGATCAACGACGGCTCTTGTCAACAAGATCAGGGCTTGATTGATTGCTTGGGCCTAATTGAGCTGGGCTGAGAATTTTGATTTGATCGTTTTCTTGAATCGTCGCTGTTGATTGTTGTGTTGATCCTTGAAACGCAGTTTCAACCCAAGAATTAATGGTGCTTTGAGCTCTAAAAGAGTTGGCAGTAATTTGTAGCCACAGCAAAATCACGATGCTGATTGCAATGA
Source organism: Polynucleobacter sp. MWH-CaK5 (assembly GCF_018687615.1). Lineage (NCBI taxonomy): Bacteria > Pseudomonadati > Pseudomonadota > Betaproteobacteria > Burkholderiales > Burkholderiaceae > Polynucleobacter > Polynucleobacter sp. MWH-CaK5. The sequence goes on along the minus strand of NZ_CP061299.1, from coordinate 1,606,552 downwards.
TCAAAAGAGTTTTTAGTTTCTTGCTCATCAAGATAATCCCATCTTATTCCAGGCCAAAAGTCCCTTAAGCACCAGCTGCTCCTCATGATGAATTGTTAATGATGAGCCAGAGTCTTTTAAATAGCCAATTAATTTTTTAGCGTTACCGCCAGTGACTATCATGAGGTCCAGGGTCATTTTTTGATTCTTCACATACTCTTGCGCCATCATGATGGCGCCAACATGACTGGCCAAAATTCCCTGATAGATGCCATCATTGGTGTTGGTGCCTATCTTCAATGATGAAGTTTGATCCTCAGTTGATACATTGGGCAGTTGAGCGGTGTTTGCATTAAGGGCACTGGTCATCAAGGACATGCCTGGAAAAATCCAGCCACCCATGTGTTGGGTTGGTGTGATGAGGTCGATGGTGGTCGCAGTTCCAACTCCAACCACCAAGATATGTTTGCCAGGAAACATCTCATGAGCGCCCAGTGCCATCGATCTTCTATCGGCACCCAATTGCTGTTCCTCATCGTATTGACTGCCCAGATGTTTTATTGCTGATGTGCCATTAATTTGAAACCATGCTGCTTGGGACATGATTGTTTGGCAATGTTTCTTAAGGGCCAAAGTTTTATCTTCACTGATGACACTGGAGCAAATGATTTTTTCAATGATTTGATTTTTTGATAATTGATCAAATTGACTCAATTGATTTGGTGAGTCATGAGTACTAAAGCCTTGTTCGGTGAAATCAGAGCTCATGTCACCATGGCTCGGTGCTAAAGCCCATTTGAGTCGGGTGTTGCCGAGATCAATCAATAGGATGCTCATGGTTTTGCCTTTAAAGAAACATCACCGCTGATAACTTTTTGTATTTTATTGTCAGATTCAATGAGTAAATGACCTTGAGCATCAACACCTCGCTCAAGACCCTCCAACTGTATTTGCTCATTTTGAACGATGGCGCAGGTTTGATTTTTATAAATATCCCAAGAGTTCCACTCATCTTGAAACTTCACAAATGAATATTGCTCAAAGACTTCAATGGTTTCTGCCAATTCTTTGAGGATGGCAAGCCACAAAACATCAGCATCCATCGATTTAATTTGGCTGATTTGATCTAAGCTGGCAATCGGACGTTTGATGCTGTTTTCAAGATGCTCATCTGCAGTCAAGTTAATGCCAATACCGATCACAATCCAAGTTGCTTGCGATGCATTTAATTGACCGCCTTCAAGTAGCATGCCAGCCAATTTTTTATCATTCAAGAAAATGTCGTTTGGCCATTTGAGACCTAAGCCTAAGTTCTTTAAGTCTTCCTGAGAAATTCCGGTGGCCTGACTGATGCCTTTGATCACTGCAAGTCCGCAAGCAAGGCTCAACCCTGAGAGTTCAGCAATGCTTTTCTTGAAAGGATAGGCAACTGAGAAGGTCAAGGCTTGCTTTGCATGGCTGACCCAAGTTCTGCCAAGGCGACCCTTGCCAGATGTTTGGGTGATGGCTTTTCTGGCGATGGGCTCCCATAGCTCACCAGCTCGCCACCTGACCATCAAGTCTTCATTGGTTGAAGGACTTTGATCAATACTTTCTAAGATCCAATTGATTGCCATTTCATTATTGTAGGTACTATGTGGTTATGACAGGAAATTTTCAGAGACCTCAACGCCTAAATTGGCCTGATTTGCCAATGCCAACCGCAAGGATGGCATGCCTGTCATATATTTTGTTGATCATTTATGCCAGCATTTATCCATTTAATTTCAATGTCAGTGTGGGCGCCACCTATTTGGATTGGATGTTTGCGCCAATCCCCCAATACATCACTTCGTTTGATGTCTTCACGAATATCTTAGGCTACATCCCGCTGGGATTTTTAATTGTTTTTGCCGTTTATCCTCGCCTGAAATCGTATCGTGCACTATTGTTCTCCATCATCGTTGGGGCATGTCTTTCCGGAGGCTTAGAGTCTTTACAAACTTGGCTGGTCACTCGAATACCCAGCAATGTGGATTGGTGGGCCAATATATCTGGTGTCGCAATAGGTGCACTGTTTGCTATCACCTTGGATCCAGCCTGGCTTTCTGGAAGTGTGTTTCAAAGAAAGAGGATTGAATGGTTTGGTGTTCGATCTAGCGGCATTTTGCTATTAATGGCATTCCCGTGGGCGCAAATTTATCCTCAAACAGCTTGGCTGGCCATGGGCGGGCTTGCGACCAAGTGGCCTAATTCCATGCCTTGGACGAGCACGTTTAATTTCGCCACGATTGAAATCGCCACAACCATGTTGGCCTGGATTTTTGCTGGTATCAGCATTGCATTGACCATGCGCAAGGGTGCGCCAAAATTACCACTGCTGTTTTGCTTGCTGGTCACCACCATTATTTTGAAGGGCTTGTTTTCGGGCATGCAGTTTGGAGCCGATAAAAGTTTTTCTTGGTTAACGCCACCTGCATTGTGGGGAATGATTTTTTCAACAATCCTGTTATTTGGGGCTTTGCAGTTGAACAGGGTTTATTTGTATTTGATGGCGATTTCCGCTCTACTCGGAATGCTTTTCCTGGTGAATTTCTTTCCGCAAAACCCATACTATTTGGTGACCATCCAAGAGTGGCGCCAGGGTCGATTGCTGCACTTTAACCATTTGATGTCATGGTTGGCCTGGATTTGGCCAGTGGCAGCTTGTTTATCTTTAATAAAAGGCTTAAAACTCAAGTCGTCTATATAATTTTCACTATGAGCCACTTTAAATACCACTTATTCTTTTGTTTAAACCAGCGTGAAAACGGCAAGGACTGTTGTGCTCAGCACAATGCTCAAGGACTCTTTGAGCATGCCAAGATCCGTTGCAAGGAGTTGGGGCTGTCAGGTGAAGGCAAGGTGAGAGTGAATAAAGCGGGATGTTTGGATCGCTGTGCTCATGGCCCCGTGATGGTCGTTTACCCAGAGGGAATTTGGTACACCGCTATCGATCAAAGTGACATTGATGAAATCATTGACACACATTTTGTTAAAGGCCAAGTGGTTGATCGTTTAAGGATTGATTAAGTGAATCGAACCATCAAAATTCATTTAAAAGGTCCAGCCGGAATCATTGAGGCATCCTTGGATTTGCCTGAGGGTTTGAAACACGACCCAGCAAATTTTCGTCCAAGAGGCATTGCTTTGGTCGCGCACCCTCATCCTCTTTTGGGTGGCACGATGGATAACAAGGTAGCGCAAACCTTGGCTCGTACTTTTGCACAATTGAATTATGTGACCGTCAGGCCAAACTTCCGAGGAGTTGGCGCATCCGAAGGTGTGCATGATGATGGCAAGGGTGAAACCCAAGATTTATTGGCGGTCATTGCTTGGATGAAAGATTCTTTTGGCTGGCAAGAGATTCCAGAACTAGAGGGACAGGGCTGGCCATTGTTGGTTGGTGAGTTACCGTTGGTGATGGCAGGCTTTTCTTTTGGCAGTTACGTCAGCAGTTATGTTGTGAAGCATTTAGAGGAAATGCAAATGCCACCTGAGCGACTCATCATGGTCGGTTCTGCAACTGGTAAGTGGGATGTTGCGCCAGTGCCTAAGAATACGATCGTGATACATGGTGAGGTGGATGATGTGATTCCTCTATCAAGTGTTTTGGATTGGGCCAGACCTCAAGAGTTGACCGTTCAAGTGATACCAGGAGCGGATCATTTTTTCCACCGCAAACTACATTGCATTCGAGATTTGATCGTGAGCGCTTTTCATGGTCAACCTGATCCAAGGGCTGATCGATGAGTATGGATATACCAGCAGAAGAATCACTGATCAAATACCCTTGTGACTTTCCCATCAAAGTCATGGGCAAGTCTGTTCCAGGGTATCGAGAGGCAGTTGAGAATGTTGTTTTGCAGTTTGATAAAAATTTTGATATCAAGACCACTGAATGCAGACCATCAAAAAACGGTAATTATTTGGGCCTGACAGTGACTGTTCACGTCACAAGCCGTGAACAATTGGATGAGCTTTATAGAACTCTATCGACCCACCCAATGGTGAGTGTTGTTTTATAAACAATGACGATCATCATTCGCCAATTAGGTTTGCAGGAGTATTTGCCAACATTTGAGGCGATGAAAAACTTCACGGCGCAACGCACCAGTGAAACACCCGATGAACTTTGGATTTTGCAGCATCCGCCAACCTACACCTTGGGTCAAGCTGGCGATGCAGCACATTTACTTCAGCCTAATACACAAATACCATTGATTCCGATTGATCGAGGTGGCCAGATCACTTATCACGGCCCTGGGCAATTAGTCATTTATCTATTATTGGATTTGCGACGCAGACATCTGTTTGTTCGAGATTTGGTTCATCGCATAGAGCAAGCCATCATTGATACCTTGGCGGATTTTGATATCGCAAGCCAAAGAAAAGCTGGGGCGCCGGGTATCTACCTGGCTACTGAGCCAGTCATCCCTACAGAGCTGCATGGAGCAAAAATTGCTGCCTTGGGTCTGAAAGTGACCAAGCAATGTTGTTATCATGGGCTGGCACTCAATGTGGATATGGATTTGAAGCCATTTTTGGCAATCAACCCCTGTGGTTATGAGGGTTTAAAGACAATTGATATGAAGAGTCTTGGGGTGAGCGACAATATCGACATTGTGGCAAAAAATATAGTGAGCCATTTATCTCAACAATTAGAGGTGCGGTCATGACCAAGACCTACGATCCAAATCAAAAACAAAAATCTGCTGATAAGACGTCGCGCATTCCAATCAAGATTGTGCCAATTGAAGAGGTCTTAAAAAAACCTGATTGGATCAGAGTGAAGGCTGCCTCTGGTAATTCTCGCTTTAATGAAATCAAAAAGATTCTTCGCGAGAATCAATTGGTGACCGTTTGCGAAGAAGCCAGTTGCCCAAATATTGGCGAGTGTTTTGGTAAAGGTACTGCAACATTCATGATCATGGGTGATAAATGTACGCGCCGTTGCCCATTTTGCGACGTCGGTCATGGCAGACCAGACCCTCTTGATTTAGAAGAGCCTAATAATCTTGCTAAAACAATTGCAGCGCTAAAACTATCTTATGTGGTGATCACCAGTGTGGATCGTGATGATCTTCGCGATGGCGGTGCTCAACATTTTGTTAATTGCATCACCAAGACAAAAGAATCATCACCTCAAACAAAAATTGAAGTTTTAGTTCCAGACTTCAGGGGTAGACTTGAGAAGGCTTTGGACATCTTCAATGATGGTTTGCCAGATGTGATGAATCACAACTTGGAGACTGTGCCACGTTTGTACAAAGAAGCGCGACCTGGCTCAGACTATATGCACTCTTTGAAGTTGTTAAAAGACTTTAAGGCACGCTATCCACATGTTTCAACCAAGAGTGGTTTGATGGTTGGTCTTGGTGAAACTGATGAAGAAATTTTGGAAGTGATGAAAGATATGCGTGAGCATGACATCGACATGTTAACCATTGGCCAGTACTTGGCGCCATCAGGGCATCATTTACCTGTGCGTCGTTATGTTCACCCTGACACATTTGCCATGTTTGAAAAAGAAGCTTATGCGATGGGCTTCACTCATGCAGCGGTTGGTGCGATGGTTAGATCAAGCTATCACGCAGACGAACAAGCCCACAAAGCAGGCGTTGTTTAATTAATAATCTTTGGCAGGTGGATTACTCGCTAGCTCGAAACTAGCTTTTATCTGCCAATGATTTTTCTAGTAACTTGTGGAAGTCATTCCACTCAGGCTCACCAACATAGCGTTTGATGATTTTTCCTTGCTTGTTGATCACAAGTGTCGTTGGGGTCAGCTGAATTTTCCCAAATGCTTTTGCAGCACTTCCATCTGAATCCATGGCAACAATGAATGGCAGTTTACGGGTTTCAGCAAAGTTCACCACGTACATCGGTGGGTCATAAGACATCGCCAAGGCGATGAACTCTAAGCCTTGTGATTTGTACTTTTCATAGGTGTTGACCAAATCAGGCATTTCTTTCACGCAAGTCACGCAGCTGGTTGCCCAAAAATTAATCACTGTGACTTTCCCGGCGATATCAGCTTGAGTCAAAGTTTTTCCTGATATTTCAGAAATCTTGAATGCTGGTACAGATTGTTGGGTGTCTGATGAGCAGCCTGATAAGAGACTGAACACAGAGATGAGGCTAACTGCTAAAAAGTGTTTGATTGTCATAAATCTGCTGAAGTGATGTTGTATGGGCATAATCTTATTTTATGCAAATTAAACAAATCATGTTGCGAAATTTATTCCTCATTCTTGGGGCATTACTGACCCTCTCTGCTTGTTCTCCAACTTTGGATTGGAGAACCGTTCGTTCGGATGATTTGCTCTATGAGGCCTTGTATCCAGGCAAGCCGAGTCGTGCTGAAAAATCAATCATGTTTGATGGTCAAAAACTGACCATGACGATTGAAGCTTCTAAAGTCGAGAATTCACTTTATGCGGTTGGGGTTATTAATATTCCTAAAGACATCAGCCAAAAAATCGACATCAATGGCTTGTTGAAATATTTGCAAACAGGCATGTTGAGTAATTTGAAGAACTCTCCGGCGCCTGTTGAAAAGACGATGATCATTAAGACTTCCGGACAAGACAGCATTAATTTGACTGCTAAAGAGTTCTTAATCCAAGGCGATGGTCCGGATGCCAAAAAAAGATCATTGAGATTTAGGATTGTGCAGCGCCAGTTTCCTGATGGTCAAATTCAAATTTATCAACAAAGTCTTTTGCAAACAATCAGCAGTGATGTATCGATTGAGAAGTTGATTCAGACAGATGCTCACGAGATGTTCTTTTCTGGGTTCAAGCCTTACTAAGTGGCCATGAGTCATTCCGCTCCAGCTTTGCCGATGAAGGGTGCTTTAGCACTCAAGGTTTTTATCGTTTTTGCTTTTGCTTATGTTTTGTCATACGCATTCCGTTCTGTGAATGCAGTGATTGCTCCTGAGTTGATGGCAGATTTGCAAATCAGCAATGCTCAGTTGGGGCTTTTATCAGCCGCTTATTTCATTGGATTTTCAGCAATGCAAATACCTTTGGGTATTGCGTTGGATAAATTTGGTGTCAGAAGAGTAGAGAGTATTTTGTTGTTGATGGCTTTGGCCGGCACACTTATTTTTGCTTTTTCAGATTCGTTGCTTGGTTTAACAATTGGCCGCTTATTGATCGGTGTTGGTGTTTCAGCCTGTTTGATGGCAGCGTTCACGGCTTACCGCCGTTGGTTTGCCATAGAGCAGCAAGGACAGCTTGCTTCAGCGATGTTGGTGTTTGGCACAGTGGGCGCTTTGATGACAACGGTCCCTGTTCAATTTTCTCTGCCTTACATTGGTTGGCGCGGTGTGTTTTTAGTGATGGCAGTATTGGTCTTGATTGGCTTTGTTGGCATTCGTTTTGGTTTGCCAAAATTTGACGATCATCCTCATGTCAATAATGAGCCTTTGAGTAGTGATCATCAGTCAATTGGTTTGAAAGATATTTTTTTAAATCCATTCTTCTTAAGAATGTTGCCAGTCGGTGTGATCAATCATGGTGGCTTTTTAGCTTTGCAAACACTTTGGATTGGTCCATGGATGATGGACGTGCTGGGTTATAGCTCGGTTGAAAGTGCGCAAATTTTATTTTTATTCAATGGTGTGATGTTGTTGGGATATGCCTTCAACGCTTGGTTCATGCCGCGCGCCAATCGTCAGGGTTTCCAAACTCTGACTTACATGAAGTATTTATTGGCTATTGGTTTGGTAGCGCAGTTGATCGCGATGACTTGGCAAATTCAATTGAGTTGGATTTTGTGGATTGTGTTGGCCATCTCTGCCACGGGTCATATTTTGGGTCAGAGCATTGTGATCACAGCATTTCCATCGCGCAATGCGGGCTTGGCCAGTACCAGTTACAACTTATTGATCTTTGTTGGAGCTTTTATTTTCCAATGGAGCATTGGTTGGGGCATTGATCTGATGGCTGCCCAAGGCTTTGCAAAGCCAGATGCATTCCGCCAAGTCTTTTTGGTATTTTTAGTTCTGCAAGTGATGTCATTTATTTGGTTTTTATATTATCCAAAACCTTTGAAGCATCACTTGGCAGCTAAATAAACAATCACTTCTTTTCTAAAGCGTTGACCTTTGCTTCAAGCTCTTCTAATTTGGCGCGAGTTTTAGCCAAGACTTGTGTTTGTAAATCAAATTCTTCGCGAGTGACCAAATCTAGTTTCTGAAAGCCTTGGGTCATTAAGCCGCGAACATTTTTTTCTAAGTCTTTTGCCGGTGATTGGCGAATCGCATCGCCCACTTTGCTTTGCATGTCATTGGCAATGGTCTGCATTTTTTCCATGATGTCTTGCGGCTTCATAATGTCTCCAGAGGTATTTCTTCAATAGTATCTTTTTACCAAAGTTATGAGAATGCCATGCACCAATACGGTGCTTCATTTTGGTGCATAGGGTGCATCCCTAAATGGTGCAATGAAGCATTCATGACTGATCAATAAATCAATATGGTATATAAGTGATTGTTTATATTGATATAAATAAAACTGGCACGGCTTTTGCTTAATATCTTTGCAAGGAATTTCCCTTGGATTGTTTATTAGGAGTGCAACACATGAAAACTTACTTAACTCTCTCAGCGATCGCTTTGGCAGCAGCTGCTACTTTATCTTCTGGCACAGTATTGGCTCAAGCCGCAGCCCCTGCGCCTGAATTTACTATTACAGGTAACTTTGGTGCGGTGAGTGACTACCGTTTCCGTGGTCTACAACAGAATGATGGAAGTGGTGCTATTCAAGGTGGTTTTGATGTGGCTCATAAATCTGGATTTTATTTGGGTACTTGGGCATCAAATGTAGATGACTGGGCGTCAGGTACTAACTCACAGGGTCTTGAAGTTGACTTATATGGCGGGTACACAACAGAAGTTGCTGGAGTTGGTGTTAACGTTGGCTTGATTGCTTACAAATATCCAGGAAACAGTTCATATACAAGTGATACTGAAGAGGCCTTTGTAGGTTTCACATATGGACCGGCTGTATTCAAAACTTCTTACACATTGGGTAAAAATTATTTTGCATCAACATCAAGTGGCCAAGATGCAAGTGGAACAATTTATTACGATTTAACATTAAGCCAAGAAGTAGCGCCTAAGTTAGTTGCATCAATCCATGCTGGATACACTGATTACAAATTAGATACAGCTGCGTCTAAAGTTTCTTACTCAGACTACAACGTTGGTTTAACTTATGACTTGAATGGCTTCATTCTTGGAGCTAAATATTTTTGGAATGACGTAAGTGCTGGTACTAAATCATATGCAAGTTCAGCTGGAAGTGATACAGGTACAAAACTTTACAAAGACGGCTTCGCAGTTTCAGTTCTTAAAGCATTCTAATTTAGCGATCTCACGGAGAAACCTATGAAATTAATCACAGCAATTATCAAGCCTTTCAAGCTTGACGAAGTGCGTGAGGCGCTATCAGAAGTTGGCGTTTCAGGCATTACCGTTACTGAAGTTAAAGGCTTTGGACGACAAAAGGGTCACACTGAGTTGTATCGCGGTGCTGAGTACGTTGTTGATTTTTTGCCTAAGGTAAAAATTGAGGCAGCAGTGGATGATGGCATTGTTGAGCGCGCCATCGAAGCGATCGAAAAATCAGCAAAAACCGGCAAGATCGGTGATGGCAAGATTTTCGTGTCATCTATTGAACAAGTTATCCGCATTCGCACCGGTGAAACCGGTCAGTCTGCTCTTTAAAGCGAGGTATCAAAATGACACATTGGATTAAACGTCTACTCGCAGCTGGTGCAACAGCTTTGGCACTAGGATCCGTCACGATGGCAGTTTCATCTCCAGCATATGCTAAAGATGAAGCTAAGCCAGCTGTAACGGCTCCTGCTACTGCTGCTGCAAGTGCTGCTCCAGCTGCTCCTGCAGCTCCAGCACCAGTTGCAAACAAAGGTGACACAGCTTGGATCATGATCTGTACTGCTATGGTGGTATTGATGACATTGCCAGGCTTGGGTCTTTTCTACGGTGGCTTAGTGCGTAGCAAAAACATGTTGTCTGTGTTGATGCAATGTATGGTCATCTTCTCATTGGTTGCCGTTCTTTGGGCAGTGTATGGCTACAGTATTGCCTTCACACCAGGTAACGCATTCTTTGGTGGATTTGATCGACTCTTCTTGGCTGGTTTGACACCAGAATCAATGGGCGCCACATTCAGTAAAGGCGTTGTGATTCCTGAGTTTTCATTCTTCTCATTCCAAGGCGCATTCGCAACAATTACTTGCTGCTTGATCATCGGTGCGTTCGCAGAGCGTGCAAAGTTCTCAGCTGTGTTGTTGTTCATTGTTCTATGGTTCACATTCAGCTATTTACCAATCGCTCACATGGTTTGGTTCTGGCCTGGTCCTGACGCTTACACAGATGCAGCCGCAGCCGAAGCAGCAACAGCAGCTTCTGGTTGGTTGTTCCAAATGGGCGCATTAGACTTCGCTGGCGGTACAGTGGTGCATATCAATGCTGCTGTGGCTGGTTTGGTTGGTGCTTATGTGATCGGTAAGCGTATTGGTTTCGGTAAAGAAGCCATGAAGCCACATAGCTTAACTTTGACAATGGTTGGTGCATCACTTTTGTGGTTCGGTTGGTTCGGCTTTAACGCTGGTTCAGCACTAGAAGCTTCAGGCGGTGCAGCGATGGCTTTTGCTAATACATTCTTAGCAACTTCAGCAGCTGTATTGACTTGGTCTTTGGGTGAGTGGATGGGCAAAGGCAAGCCATCAATGTTGGGTGCAGCATCTGGTGCAGTAGCTGGCTTGGTTGCCGTTACTCCAGCAGCAGGCTTTGTTGGCCCAATGGGCGCCATCATCATCGGTTTGATCTCAGGCTTCCTATGCTTATGGGGTGTGACTGGTTTGAAGCGCATGCTTGGTGCAGACGATAGCTTGGATGTATTCGGTGTTCACGGTGTGGGTGGTATTGTGGGTGCGCTTTTAACTGGCGTATTTGCAGCCCCAGCATTGGGCGGCACAGGCATCTATGACTACGTAGCCAATGCTGTTGCAACTGACTACTCAATCGCTGGCCAAGTATGGGTACAAGCCAAGGCTGTGTTAACAACAGTTGTATGGTCAGGCGTGGTGTCATTCATTGCCTACAAACTAGTTGATATGGTGATTGGTTTGCGTGTTCCTGAAGATGCTGAGCGTGAAGGTTTGGACATTACTTCACACGGCGAAACAGCGTACGAAAGTTAATGGTTTTGTAGTAAATCTGTGTGAAATGTGAAGTAAGTATCCCCTGGCAGATGTCTTGCTGGGGGCCTTTTAAAGGGCGGTTTCTTTAATTAGAACCCGCTCTTTTTTTATCTGTCTTAGAATGACAACATGGTTCCTCATCTTATTACTGCCCTGAATGGTCCTTTGCTTGAATTAGAGAGCAAAGTTTTAGAAGCTACACCTGCCATCGAGCGCTGGTTCAGGTTGGAGTGGCAAGAGCACACGCCTCCATTTTATTGTTCAGTGGATCTGCGCAATGCTGGGTTCAAGCTTGCTCCTGTAGACACAAATTTATTCCCTGGAGGGTTTAATAACCTATCTCCAGAAATGATGCCTTTGGCGGTTCAGGCGTCCATGGCCTCTATTGAGAAAATTTGCCCAGATGCAAAAAATCTATTGTTGATTCCAGAGCGCCACACACGAAATGTGTTTTATTTGCAAAACGTGGCACGCTTAGCTTCTATCTTGAGACAGACCGGTTTGAATGTACGACTAGGAAGTTTGTCAGAAGAAATAACAAAGCCAACACCGATTGATTTACCAGATGGCCAAAGATTGGTTTTGGAGCCATTGGCCAGAATAGGTAATAAAGGTCGTCGATTAGGTCTCAAGGATTTTGATCCTTGCACGATTCTTTTGAATAATGATTTATCAGGCGGCATCCCAAAGATTTTAGAAAATCTTTATGAGCAGTATTTACTTCCACCATTGCATGCTGGTTGGGCGGTGCGTCGTAAATCAAATCACTTTGACGCTTATGACGATGTGGCCAAAAAGTTTTCTAAAGTGATTGATATTGATCCATGGATGATCAACCCATTTTTCACCAAGTGTTCTGGCATTAACTTCCATGAGCGCATCGGTGAAGAGTGCTTGCAGGAAAGCGTCGATGCTATCTTGAAAAAGATTGCACGCAAATACAAAGAGTACGGTATCAAAGAAAAGCCATATGTGATTGTCAAGGCAGATGCTGGAACTTATGGCATGGGCATTATGACGGTCAAGGATGCCAGCGAAGTCAAAGATTTGAATCGCAAAGAACGCAACAAGATGAGCGTTGTCAAAGAAGGCTTGGAAGTTGCAGATGTCTTGGTTCAAGAAGGTGTTTACACCTTTGAAAAAATCAATGAAGCCGTGGCAGAGCCTGTTGTGTACATGATGGACCGTTATGTGGTTGGTGGCTTCTACAGAGTTCATACCGGCCGCGGTGTCGATGAGAACCTCAATGCGCCGGGCATGCATTTTGTGCCGCTCGCATTTGAGCACAACGCGATTCCGGATGTGGCGGCAAAACCAGGTATTGCAGTACCGAATCGTTTTTATCTGTATGGCGTAGTTGCAAGGCTTGCTTTATTGGCGGCATCCTTAGAGTTAGAGCGCACTGATCCAGAGGCAGAGTAATCACATGAAGAAGCTTCTCTTTGTTGCGGATCCCCTGAGCAGTTTCGTCGTCAAAAAAGACAGCACCTTGGCCATGATGAAAGCCTCGCAACAGCGAGGTCATGAAGTTTGGCACTGCCAGATTGATCATCTAAAAAGTGTCGATTCATTCGTGCAAGCTGATTGCAAACAGATTGAGATAACACCTCATGAGGGTTCTTGGTTCAAAGAAGTAAAAACTCAAGTGCATAAGCTTTGTGAGTTTGACGCCATCATCATGAGGAAAGACCCTCCATTTGATTTGAGCTATGTCACAGCCACTTGGTTCTTGTCTCAAGCATGTCTTGAGGGGGCAAAAGTATTCAATGCTCCGGATGCCTTAAGGAACCACTCTGAAAAATTAGCTCTTTTAGAGTTCATGAAGTTTGCGCCACCAACAATTGTTAGTCACGACTTAGTAGATATCAAAGCTTTTCATGAGCGTTATCAAGACGTGATCATCAAGCCTTTGGACGGTATGGGTGGCCAAGGTATTTTTAGGGTTCAAGCCAATGGGCTGAATTTAGCCAGCATTGTTGAAACACTCGGTGGTAATGGTCAGCGAGCACTGATGATTCAAAAGTTTCTTCCTGAAATAGCTGCGGGTGACAAGCGGGTCCTGTTAATTGGTGGCGAAGTGGTCCCCTACGGTTTGGCGCGCATTCCTCAAGCTGGTGAGGTGAGAGGTAATCTTGCTTCGGGTGGCAAGGGGGTTGCTCAGCCTTTAACCCAACAAGAAGTAAATATTGCCCAAGAGCTCGGACCTTTATTGGCCAAAAGAGGTTTGCATTTGATTGGCTTGGATTTTATTGGTGGATATTTAACTGAAATAAATGTCACAAGCCCAACTTGCTTTGTTGAAATTACTGAGCAAACAGGTCATGATGTGGCATTGCAATGGTTAACTAATTTAGAGAAACATATTCAGTAATGGCTGGAATTTTAATCATCGCCCATGCGCCTTTGGCATCTGCATTACAAGAATTCACTCGCCATGTGTATGGTGAGGTGCCTGATCGTTTGAAAGCCTTGGATGTGATGGCTCACGAAGATGCAAAGGTTACTTTGGAGCGTGCGATAGAGGCTGCTCAGTCAATCACTTCTGATAAAGGCTTATTGGTACTCACAGACATCATGGGTGCGACTCCAGCCAACGTCGCTAGTCGTTTGGCTCACATGAAAGAGTTTGATGGGCATGTGAGAGTGATTGCTGGGGTCAATTTGCCGATGTTGATGCGTGCCATTGCTTATAGAGCAGAGCCTTTAGACTCTGCGTCTCAAAAAGCCATGCATGGTGGTCAGCAAGGAATTATTCCAATTGGCCACATGGGCCATATCGATGAAAATAAACAGATGGAAGTTAAGGATTAAGAATGCCAAGTGCAGAAATTAATATCATCAACAAACTTGGATTGCATGCGCGCGCCTCAGCTAAATTAACTCAGCTAGCAGGCCAGTACCCTTGCGAAATATTTTTATCCAAGGGCGGCAGAAGAGTAAATGCCAAAAGTATCATGGGCGTCATGATGCTGGCTGCTGGTATGGGAAGTGTTGTAACACTTGAGACTGAGGGTGATCAAGCGCAAGAAGCTTTTGATGCCATTCAAGCACTCATCAATGATCGCTTTGGGGAAGGTCAGTAATTTGTCTTTTACGCTTCATGGGATTCCGGTTACGAATGGTATTGCGATAGGTCGTGCCCTGAGGATCGCCCCATCCGCCATGGATGTGAAGCATTACTTGATTACTGAAGGTAGTGAACAAGCAGAACAAAAAAGACTTCTCGATGCATTTCAAGTTGTCAGACAAGAATTAAAAACACTCAGAGCAGGTTTGCCAGAGGCAGCGCCTGAAGAAATGGCAGCATTCTTGGATGTGCACGGCATGATTTTGGCCGATCCAACGCTGACAGAGCGACCTCTGGAGTTGATTCAACAAAAAAGATACAACGCTGAGTGGGCCTTGGCTACTCAGTTAGAAAATGTGCTCGAGCAATTTGCAGAAATTGAGGACGCTTATTTGCGCGAAAGAGCTGCAGATATTCGTCAAGTCGTTGAGCGAGTCATGAAGGTGCTTCATTTAGGTGAAGATCATCAAACCATTGGAGCCTTCTATAAAACAGTTTCTGAAAATAGAGAGCTGAGCGAAGTGATTGTGGTGGCTCATGATATTTCTCCGCCAGACATGTTGCGTTTCAAAGAATTGGCTTTTGGTGGATTTGTCACTGATTTGGGCGGTAAGACTTCTCATACCGCGATTGTTGCGAGAAGTTTGGATATTCCAGCAGCAGTGGGTGTCAGAAGTGCCAGTGAGTTGATCAGACAGGATGATTGGCTCATCATCGATGGTGATCGCGGCATTGTGATTGTTGACCCAAGCCCATTCATTCTTGAGGAATACCGTCATTTACAGTCCGCAAGAAAGCTTGAAAAGAAAAAACTTTTAAGACTCAAACACACACCAACAGTGACTGTGGATGGTCAGCACATTGATTTGATGGCCAACGTTGAAATGCCTGATGATGCTCCCATGGCATTGGACTCAGGAGCTGTTGGTATTGGCTTATTCAGATCTGAATTCTTATTCATGAATCGCCAAGGGCAAATGCCAGACGAGGAAGAGCAATTCTGGGCTTACCGTAAAACAGCTGAGGCCATGAAGGGTTTACCAGTCAGTATCAGAACCATCGATATTGGTGCAGACAAGCCCTTGGACGTGAAAGACAATGGTGGCCCTAACTATTTATCACCTTTGGGTTTGCGTGCCATCAGATGGTCATTGTCAGAACCTGAAATGTTTTTGATTCAGATACGAGCGATCTTAAGAGCCTCTGTATTTGGCAAGATCAAGATTTTGATTCCGATGTTGGCTCATGCTCAAGAGATTGATCAAACTCTTGATTTGATACAAACAGCTAAAAATCAGTTGGAAGCAGAAAGTATTAGTTTTGATCCGGGTATTCAAGTGGGTGCGATGATTGAAATCCCGGCTGCTGCCTTGGCACTTCCTTTATTCATTCGTCGTTTAGATTTTCTATCCATTGGCACCAATGACTTGATTCAATACACTTTGGCGATCGATCGAGCAGACAATGCGGTTGCGCATTTGTATGACCCATTACATCCTGCGGTTTTAAGGTTGATTGCGGGCATTATCAGAGATGCAAAAAATGCTCAGATGCCGGTGTCCGTTTGCGGTGAGATGGCTGGAGATGCTTCAATGACCAGAGTTTTATTAGGTATGGGCTTGACCGACTTCTCGCTTCATTTCAAACAGCTTTTGTCGGTTAAACAAGAAGTTTTGAGATCTGATACCCAGCAATTGAAATCAGCGGTTGATGGTTTGTTAGCAGCGATTGAGCCCGAAGAAATTCAGGCGGCATTTCAAAAAATCAATGCTTGATTAATTGTTTGAACAAACTTCGCAGTTATCACGTTGATGTAACTCAATCGTGTCAATCTGAGTGGATCTTGCATCCCACAGCAGTAATTTTCCACAAAGAGATTTGCCAACGCCTGTGATCACTTGAAGTGCCTGAGCTGATTGCATTGCGCCAATGATGCCAACCAATGGTGAAAAAACTCCCATGGTTGAACATTGCACCTCATCAAACTTTTGATCTTTTGGAAATAAACACGCGTAACAAGGCGTGCCTTTTTGTCTTGGATCGATGACCGTTAACTGACCATCAAAACGAATGGCTGCACCACTCACCAAAGGGGTTTTGTGTTTCACGCATGCAGCATTGATCAAATGACGACTTGTGAAGTTATCTGTGCAATCTAAAACAACGGTGGTGTTCGGTAAAAGTTCATCCAATAACTCAGCAGTGACTTTTTGTTCAAGAGCGACCACATTGAGATTGGGGTTGAGCTCTTGCAACATGTTTTTTGCAGAGCTCACCTTGGGCATGCCAATAGAATTTTGTTTGTGCATGATTTGACGTTGAAGATTGGTCAAATCCACCACGTCATGATCAATCAATGTGATTTTGCCAACGCCAGCTGCTGCTAAGTAAGGTGCGGCTGCTGAACCAAGACCGCCTGCACCAATCACAACAACATGGGATGACAGGATCTTTTCTTGGCCCTCAATGCCAATATCATCCAGAAGAATGTGGCGTGAGTATCGTAGAAGTTCCTGATCGTTCATCGCCAGATTCTTTTATTCCAAGCGAGACTTGGATTTTTTAATTGGTTGACCTTTTAAGTAAGCAGCGGCCTGAGTGAGCATGAAGTCTTCGGCTGAACCAAACTCAGCCGGACGCTTTTTGCGGTCCTTCTCTTTTTGCTCAGGTGTTTTCTTGGCATTCAACTCTTCAATGCGTTGTAACTCTTCAAGGCGACGCTGTTCGCGATCTTTGATTAACTTCTCTTCAGAAGATTGCTTATTCTTAAGATGCTTTTCACTATCAATTTCGCGAGTGATCAATACATCGTCAGGATCACCTTCAGCATTTTGATCAACAGCAATATCTGGTTTGATGCCAAATGCTTGGATTGATTTGCCCGTTGGCGTGTAATAGTAAGCCGTTGTTAGTTTCAGAGCTGAGTCTGCACTCAATGGGCGAACAGTTTGCACCGAACCTTTACCAAAAGTTGTTTTACCAATGATGGTTGCGCGTTTGTGATCTTGTAATGCGCCAGCAACAATTTCTGAGGCTGATGCAGAGAAGGCATTCACAAGAACAACCAAAGGTACTTTCTTGAAAGCCGGGGATAGCTGCGCTAGAGCATCATTGCTTTCTGATAAACGATAGTTATCAAAAGTTGATTTAAATACTTGTTTGGCTTCTTCTGTTTGACCTTTGGTAGAAACAATCAGAGTATCTGTTGGCAAGAAGGCAGCTGAAACTCCAACGGCACCTTGCAATAGACCGCCGCCATTATTTCTAAGATCAAGCACCAAGCCTTTTAATTGAGGATTTTCTGCAGCCAACTCATTTAACTTCTTGGCTAAATCCGGAATGGTTCTTTCTTGGAAGCTGGTGATGCGAACGTAGGCAATGCCAGGTTCAATAAATTTAGCTTTAACAGACTGAACTTTAATTTCAGCACGGGTGATGGTGATTGGGAAAGTTCTATCTTCACTTTTTCTGAAAATGGTTAAAGTAATTTTTGTGCCTGGCTCACCGCGCATGCGACGCACAGCTTGATCAAGTGTCATGCCGCGCACAGGCTTGTCATCCAAACGAGTGATCAAGTCACCAGATAAAAGGCCGGCTTTTGCTGCAGGCGTATCTTCAATTGGATTAAGGATTTTGACAATGCCATCTTCAGAAGTGATTTCAATGCCTAAGCCAGCAAATTTACCTTGGGTATGTTCTTGCATTTCTGCAAAATCTTTTTTATCCAAATAAGATGAGTGTGGATCAAGACCGCTGACCATGCCTTTGATGGCATCAGTCAATAAACGTTTGTCATCAACTGATTCAACGTAATCACGTTTGATTTGACCAAATACATTTGAAAGATTGCGAAGTTCATCTAGCGGTAATGAGGAGCTTCCTTGTTGAGCCGTTGCTGAAAGTTGCAAAGTTAGTGCAACTCCAGCAATCAAACCTGAGCAAACGAGGGCAATACTCTTGATCGAGCGGCGCATAGATTATTTTTCTAAGTAAAAATGTTTAATTGGTTTTAAGTTGTCATCTAATTCGTAAACAAGAGGTACTCCGTTAGGAATATTGATTTCCATGATGTCTGAATCAGATACGTCGTCTAGGTACTTTACTAGGGAACGAATACTATTGCCATGGGCTGCGATCAAAACTCTCTTGCCAGAGCGCAACGCTGGGGCAATTGATTCCTCCCAAAGGGGTAAAACACGAGCCACGTTGTCTTTCAAGCATTCGCCCAAAGGAATTTCTTCTTTTTTGAGTTTTGAGTAACGAGGATCATTAAATGATGTTCTTGGATCGTTTGGATCTAGTAAAGGGGGTCTAACGTCGTAAGACCTTCTCCAGATGTGAACCTGCTCATCGCCATATTTGGCGGCCGTCTCAGTCTTATTTAGACCGGCAAGAGCACCATAATGACGCTCATTTAAGCGCCAGCTGTGCACGACTGGCAACCAAAGCCTATCCATGGCTTCTTGGGCATGCCAAAGGGTTCTGATAGCCCTTTTCAGCACAGATGTGTAAGCAATGTCAAAATCATACCCGGCAGCCTTTAAACTCTCTCCAGCTTTGATAGCTTGCTGGATGCCGGTAGGGGTTAAATCAACATCAACCCAACCGGTAAAACGGTTTTCTAGGTTCCACTGGGATTCGCCATGGCGGATAAGTACGAGTTGTTTCATATTCACATTCTATAATTTACTAATGGACTTCTTTACAAATACAAATAATTTATTACTTCTTGCCACCCTGATTACATCAGGATTGGCCTTGGCATTGCCCCAGATCATGGGCCGCCTTAACAAACAGTTGCTCAGCGTGCATGAGTCTGTGCAGCTGATTAATCAGCGTCAAGCGCAGATTTTGGATATCCGCACCGCTGAAGAATACAAAGCAGGACACATTGCAAATTCTAAGCATTTGCCACTTTCTGAGCTTGATTCAGGCTTAAAACAAGCAAAAATTGATAGCAATAAGCCTATCATTTTAGTTTGTTTGAGCGGAACTAGAGCAAATACTGCCCTTGCAAAGCTTAAAAAAGCTGGCTGTAAGGACGTTGTTTGCATGGAAGGTGGAATTTCTGCTTGGAATCAAGCAGGTATGCCGCTCATTAAGCAAAAGTAAATCATGACAAAAATTACCATGTACAGCACCAGAGTGTGCCCCTATTGCATCATGGCTGAGAGGCTGTTGGTTTCAAAAGGTGTCGAAATCACAGAAAAAATCTTGGTCGATGAAGATCCAGTGCGTCGTGAAGAAATGATGAGCAGAACTGGGCGTCGCACAGTGCCGCAAATTTTTATTGGTGAAACACATGTTGGTGGTTTTGATGATCTATCAGCATTGGATAAAGCAGGTAAATTAGACCCATTATTGGGCAAGTAAATAGGAAAAAATATGACAGAAGCAGTCAATGGTGAAATGGGCCAAGACCCAAGTTTTCAAATTCAGCGCGTTTATCTAAAAGATATTTCTCTAGAGCAGCCGAATGCTCCAGAGATTTTGTTGAATCAAGGCGAGCCAAAATTAGAAGTTCAAGTGGATATTCAAGCCAATCAATTGGATGATGTTAATTTTCACGTTACTTTGATTGGCAGCGTTACAACCAAGATTGAAGACAAGGTGCTCTTTTTGGTAGAGGCTCAGCAATCAGGTATTTTTGAAATTCGCAATATGCCTGAAGAGCAAATCAGTCCTTTGTTGGCAATTGCTTGCCCAACCATTCTGTTCCCATATTTGCGCGCAAACATTGCGGACATGATCAGTCGCGCAGGATTCCAACCAGTTCATTTGGCTGAAATTAATTTCCATGCTTTGTACGAGCAACGCATGGCCCAGGGTGGTCAAGCTCAAGCTTCAAACGACAGCGGAATTATTCTGCCTAACTGATGAAGCACATTTATTTTCTTGGGGCAGGTGCATGGGGAAGCGCTATGGCCATGCATGCCTCAAAAAATAAAAAAGGACTCCCAGTTACTTTGTGGAGTCGCTCTTCAGAGCTTGCCGAAAACATTCGAGCAACAGGCTTTAATCAACAGTATCTTCAAGGCATTCAATTACCCGCTGAACTTTTGATCAGTAGTGATTGGAGTCAGTTATTTGAAGCCTGTACTGAAGAAGACTTGTTGTTCATCGCAACCCCTGTTTCTGGTTTAAAAGAAACGGTTGATCAACTCTTAAAACTTCAACAGATTCCAAAAAATTGGGTTTGGTTATGCAAGGGTTTAGAGCCAAAGACTTCATTGATGCCACATCAAGTGATTGCACGTGAGTTAAGTCTTGCGTTAGCTAATGATCGTGGAATTAAAACAGCCGTTTTATCAGGCCCTAGTTTTGCTTCAGAGGTTGCAAAGGGAATGCCCTGTGCACTGACAGTTGCAAGTGATTCAAATGAATTAATTACCTTGGTTCAAGATGCTTTGCACCATGGCAATATGCGCATTTATGGCAGCAACGATATTGTTGGCGTTGAATTGGGTGGCGCTATCAAAAACGTTTTAGCCATTGCAACAGGTATTGGTGATGGCTTGGGCTTGGGCTTGAATGCCAGAGCTGCTTTATTGACCCGTGGTTTGGCAGAGATGATGCGTTTGATGACGGCCATGGGTGGTAAATCTGAAACAGCCATGGGTTTGACTGGAGTGGGTGATTTGATTTTGACCGCTACTGGCGATCTATCAAGAAATCGACGTGTTGGCCTTCAGTTGGCCACAGGAAAAAAATTACCAGAAATACTGAAGAATCTAGGACACGTTGCAGAGGGAGTGTTGTGTGCTCAAGCTGTGAGTGATCTTGCAAAGTCTAAAGGCATTGAAATGCCGATCACACAAATGGTGTGTGAAGTGTTGTTCAAAGAGTTGGATGCCGCAGCAGCGGTTAAGTTATTGATGGGTAGAGACGCCAAGTCTGAAGCTTAATAATTGAGCGGGCAACTATTCGCCACCCTTGAAATCCATTTGGCGCCAAGCTTCATAAACCATCACTGCCACAGTGTTTGATAGATTCAGACTACGACTGTTAGCTCTCATTGGTAAACGCACACGCTTTTCTGGAAGAAATTGATCGCGAATTTCTTGTGATAGACCTCTGGTTTCGGAGCCAAAAACCAAGTAATCATTTTCTTGAAATTGACACTTGAGGAGCGTTCCAGTTCCTTTGGTGGTCAGTGCAAACATCCTATCTTGCTCAGGCTTTTCCTGCGCTAAAAAATCTGCCCAACTTTCATGAACTTTCATGTTGGCGTATTCGTGATAATCCAAGCCCGCGCGTTTCATGCTTTTGTCCTCAAGGGGAAAGCCCAAGGGTTTAATCAAATGAAGTTGCGCTCCAGTGTTGGCGCACAAGCGAATGATGTTGCCCGTGTTAGGTGGAATTTCTGGTTCAACAAGAACGATATTTAGCATGGTGATTTATTCGGTGTTCTGAGAATGACCCAATTATGAACACTTTGCGCTCCAAAATCTTTAAGTAATTTTGCAACAACGCTCAAAGTGGCACCCGTGGTCATGACATCATCAATTAAAACAATTCGTTTATTTTTAATGAGCTCAATCCCATTGGGATCAATGGAGAAAACATTGATCAAGCGTTGAGCACGCTCTTGTTTGGTCGCTGCAACTTGATCGCCATCTAGATGAATTCTATTCAGCGCTTTCCAATTGGTTTTTATCTTCAGTTTTCTTGAAAATAGTTTGCACAGTTCCCATGATTGATTAAAGCCTCTTTGATGAAGTTTTGTCTGGCTCATGGGAATGGGCAACATCACGTCAACGGACTGACTTCCCTGCGACCAGCTTGGGTGAATCCCTAGCCAAGCATCGAGAAGGCCATGAGCAATGGCGATTTGATGTTGGTATTTGTATGAGTGGATGGCTTCCGTTAAAAATCCGCCATAACTATCTAGGCAAAGTGTTGTGTCATAAGTTGGTTTTTTTCTCAGGCAATCAATGCACAGATGATTTGTTTCATGAGGTGCTATTGGCAGAGCGCATTGATCGCATCTTTGAATTTGAGAGTCTTTTAGTCGTTTAAGACATTTTTGACATATCGTTGCCGTTTGAAACTCCTTGCACCCAATACAGGAAGTAGGCAGGAGTAAATTCATCGCACGCTCAGTATACTGAGCACCTATGCCCACACCATCATCAGTGTCAAGCTCAGATACAAGAGCCATTCCTGAATTTCTATCTTTAGAAATTGCGCAGCGCATGGCTGAAAAATTAGAGATTGTTCGTTTGCAACCTCAAAAAGTAGGTCATCTTGGTGAGTTAAATCTATCTGTTTTGTCTGCCCTTTACCCTGAGGCTGAGCACCACTGTTTTGAAAAAAGATTTTCTTCAAACGCCCTTTCGCAGCTGTTTAAAAGAATCGCCCGCCAACAGTTTTATAAATACGAAGCGCCTTTAAATATTGGGGGTGCAGATTTTGATTTGATTTGGTCCAACTTGGAGTTGCATCTTCAAGATGACCCAAATGCATTGATGAAGCAGTGGAGAAGCAAACTTAAGCCTGAAGGTCTATTGATGTTCAGTTATCTTGGCCCTGATACAGGCAAAGAGCTCACAAAGCTCTTCCCCAATGATTGTTTACTGAGGAATGCAGGTAGCTTGGACATGCATGATGTGGGGGATGGATTGATGCAGGCTGGTTTTTCTGAGCCGGTGATGGACATGGAGTACCTGACCTTGTCCTACGAAGATCCTCATTTATTGTGCAAAGAAGCCTTTAATTTGGGCTTATTAACTTCGCCTGATTCAGCACAGCATGTGATTGGAGTGGAATCGAAGTTGAATATCACCCTCGAAGTTGTCTACGGGCATGCCTGGTCGCCAGTTGCATCGCGTTCTCAAAATAAGACGGGAATAGCAACCATCAGCCCCGATCAAATTGTTAGGCCTAAAAAATAAGTAAGCAAGCGCACACATACCTTAATACCTAATTATCCTAGTGTAAACATCTAAATTGCTTAGTAATTTATTGCACTAGATCAAATTACAAATATAATTGATGTATATCAAATGCATTGCCATTCATGCGGTGCAACAGATTCAAGAATTTATTAAATAGGAACGAAGATGAAACATCGCACATCACTGGTCGGTTTGCTATTTGGTTTGGTGAGCTCGCTATACGCTAATTTTGCTTTGGCTATCAATGACATGCCTGGCGGCCCTTCAAGATTTCAGTTAAATCTTCAGCCTGCAGCGACCAAAGTTGCTGAAGAGGTAGCCTACCTTCACTGGATGATGTTGATCATCTGTGCGGTTATTTTTGTGGCTGTATTTGGCGTGATGTTTTATTCAATTTTCAAGCACCGCAAATCTTTGGGTCACAAAGCTGCAAGCTTCCATGAAAGCACAACAGTAGAAATCATTTGGACAGTGGTTCCTTTGATCATTGTTATTGCGATGGCATTGCCAGCAACTAAAACAGTGGTTGCGATGAAAGACACAACTAACGCTGATATCACCATCAAGGTGACTGGTTATCAGTGGAAGTGGGGCTACGATTACATCAAGGGTGAAGGCGAAGGCATTTCATTCTTGCAAACTTTGACAACTCCTCGTGAGCAGATCAACAACCAAGCTGAAAAATCAACAACATATTTGGTTGATGTTGATAACGAGATGGTTGTGCCTGTTGGCAAAAAAATTCGTATGGTCACAACAGCTAATGATGTGATTCATTCATGGACCATTCCAGCATTTGGCGTTAAGCAAGATGCGATTCCAGGTTTCGTTCGCGACACTTGGTTCAGAGCTGAAAAATTGGGTACCTTCTACGGTCAGTGTTCAGAGCTTTGCGGTAAAGAGCACGCATTCATGCCAATCGCTGTGAAGGTTGTGACGGATGCAGAGTACACAACATGGGTTGCTGGTAAGAAAAAGCAAATGGCTTCTTTGGCTGATGATCCAACAAAAACTTTCACAATGGATGAGTTAAAGCAACGTGGTGAAAAAGTTTATGCATCTAACTGTGCAGCTTGCCATATGCCTAACGGTAAAGGTGCTGGCGCATTCCCAGGTTTAGATGGATCTAAAGTTGTCTTGGGTGCAAAAGAAGCTCAGTACAAGATTTTGTTACAAGGTAAGGGCGCAATGCCAAAGTGGACTCAATTGAATGACGTTGAGTTGGCTGCAGTTATGACATACACACGTAATGCTTGGGGTAATAAGACTGGTGAATTAATCCAGCCTAAAGACTTCTCAACAGCACGTGCAGCAAAATAATTAAATTAGATAGGTAATTGGAGCTACTATGAGCACAGTAAGTCACGCACACGATCATCACGACGATCACGCACATGATCATCCGCATGGATGGAGACGTTGGTTATACGCCACCAACCATAAAGATATTGGTACGCTGTACCTGTTGTTTTCTTTCTTCAGCTTGATTGCTGGCGGCATCATGGCTTTGGGTATTCGCCTAGAGCTATTCCAGCCAGGTTTGCAATACATTCGTCCTGAGCTATTCAACCAGCTCACAACGATGCACGGTCTAGTGATGGTGTTTGGCGCGATCATGCCAGCCTTCGTGGGCTTCGCAAACTACATGATTCCATTGCAAGTAGGTGCCTCAGATATGGCATTTGCTCGTATGAATAACTTCAGCTTCTGGATCATGCCTGTTGCAGCGTTATTGCTTTTGACTTCATTCCTAGTTCCTGGTGGCGCAACTGCTGCTGGTTGGACTCTGTATGCACCCCTATCAGTGCAAATGGGTCCAGGTATGGACATGGCGATTTTTGCAATTCACTTGATGGGCGCTTCATCCATCATGGGTTCAATTAACATCATCGTGACAATTTTGAACATGCGCGCTCCTGGCATGACATTGATGAAGATGCCAATGTTCTGCTGGACATGGTTGATCACTGCTTATCTATTGATCGCTGTTATGCCTGTTTTGGCTGGTGCGATCACCATGGTTCTAACAGACCGTCACTTTGGTACTAGCTTCTTCTCAGCAGCTGGTGGTGGTGACCCTGTGATGTATCAGCATATTTTCTGGTTCTTCGGACACCCAGAGGTTTACATCATGATCTTGCCAGCGTTCGGCATCATCAGTGAAGTAATCCCAACATTTGCTCGTAAAACATTGTTCGGTTACAGCTCAATGGTTTATGCAACAGCTTCTATCGCGATTTTGTCTTTCATCGTTTGGGCGCACCACATGTTTGCAACAGGTATGCCTGTAACAGGTCAGTTGTTCTTCATGTACGCAACGATGTTGATCGCTGTTCCAACTGGCGTGAAGATCTTTAACTGGATCGCAACAATGTGGAAAGGTTCAATGACCTTTGAAACTCCAATGTTGTGGTCAATTGGTTTCATCTTCGTGTTCACAATGGGTGGTTTCACAGGCTTGATCTTGGCTGTTGCACCGATTGATATCTTGGTTCAAGACACATATTACGTTGTGGCTCACTTCCACTATGTTCTAGTAGCAGGTTCTTTGTTTGCTCTATTTGCAGGCTTCTACTACTGGGCGCCAAAGTGGACTGGTCACATGGTGAATGAGTTCCGCGGAAAAGTTCACTTCTGGGGCTCAATGATTTTCTTCAACGTTACATTCTTCCCGATGCACTTCTTGGGCCTTGCAGGTATGCCACGTCGTTATGCAGACTACCCAGTTCAGTTTGCTGACTTCAATGCAATCGCTTCTATCGGCTCACTTGGCTTTGGTTTGATGCAGATTTATTTCTTGTTGTTTGTGGTGTTGCCAACATACCGTGGCGGTCAAAAAGCAGCTGACAAGCCATGGGATGGTGCAAATGGTTTGGAGTGGACAATTCCTTCTCCAGCGCCGTTCCACACATTTGAAACTCCGCCAACGGTTAAGTAATAAATCCTAACGGAATTTAAATGACAACATCAGAACAAAAAACACAAAATCCAAGCGCGAACAATCGTCGCTTGGGTCTTGTGTTGTTAACGGTTGCAATCGCCTTCTTCGTGGGTATTGTTGCTAAGAAAATGATATTCGGCTGATCATGGCATTTAACCTGGCCCAATACAATCGTCAAATGCTGGTCAAGCTCGCTGTTATCAGTGTGGCCATGTTTGCTTTTGGGTATGCATTGATTCCAATGTACAGAGTTTTGTGTGAGGTGACTGGCATCAATGTGGTGACCAGTAAAAATAACTACGGCACTCGTGCTGTTGGTGCCGCTGATAAAAATACTCAAGTTGATACCTCACGCTTGATCACGATAGAGTTTGATTCAAATACTCAAGGGCCGTTTAGATTTCGCTCAGTAAAAAACTCAATGCAAGTGCATCCTGGTGAAATGATGCAGGTTGTTTATGAGGTGGTTAATACTCAAAATAGAAATATTTCAGCACAAGCTATTCCAAGTTATGCGCCGATGCAGGCCACGGAGCATTTCACGAAGTTGGAGTGCTTCTGTTTTGACGAACAAACTTTGAAGCCGAATGAATCAAGAGAAATGCCAGTGGTGTTCATCATTGATCCGGCTTTACCAAAAGGTATTAAAAATATTACTTTGTCATACACATTCTTTGAAGTTGGTGCTGGTCAAAAAGTGATCACTGGTGAGCACAACAGCAAGCCTTCAAAGATTTAAGATGGAAAATCAAAAAAGAAGTTCCATCATGATGTTTTTAATCTCCATGAGAGCAGTTTTATGGGGGTTTTTAGGAGTAAGAAAGAGGTCTGGTCAGGATGCTGATATGGCGTCTGTGACTTTTGTTCACATTGTGCTTGCTGGTGTTTTGGGCGCAATTATTTTTATGACAATATTGTTGTTCATTGTCAAAGCAGTTGTATCGAATTGATTTTTTAGGAGAGAGAGTATGTCTTCCAGTGTTACTAAAGCCCCGTATTACTATGTGCCGGCTCCAACACGCCATCCAATCGTTACAAGCATTGGTTTGCTTGGCTTTGGTTCAGGTGCATCGATGTGGGTTAATGGCAGCACATTGGGTATGTTCCTTTGTTTGGCAGGTATCGTTTGGACCATTGCATCTTTGTATGTATGGTTCGGTGAAGCGATCGGCGAAGCTGAAAGTGGCATGAACAGTGTGAACGTAGACGTTTCTTATAGATGGTCTATGGCATGGTTCATCTTCTCAGAAATCATGTTCTTCGGCGCTTTCTTCTCAGCTCTTTTCTATGCAAGAAGTATCGCTATGCCTTGGTTAGGTGATATTGACAACAAACTATTGTGGCCAGATTTTGCAGCCACTTGGCCTAATGCCGGTCCAGCTGGTTTGGTTGAAAGCTTTAAGACCATGGGTCCATGGCCAATCCCAACCATCAACACTATTTTGTTGTTGGCATCTGGCGTAACAGTTACTTGGGCTCATCACGCAATGCGTGAAGGTCACCGCAAGCAAGTAATCCAAGGTTTGGCAGCTACTGTTGCCCTTGGCGCAATTTTCATGTGCTTCCAGGTGTATGAGTACATCCACGCATACAGCGACTTGAACTTGAAGTTGAGCTCAGGTATCTATGGCTCAACATTCTTCATGTTGACTGGTTTCCACGGCTTCCACGTCACAATGGGCGCCATCATGTTGGCAGTTGTTTTGGTCCGCGTCATGAAGGGGCATTTCACACCAGAAAATCACTTCGCCTTTGAAGGTGCTGCATGGTACTGGCACTTCGTGGACGTTGTTTGGCTAGGTCTTTACGTTGTGATCTATTGGATGTAAATACTGATCAATCGGCTTGTACCGATTGAATCATTAAAAAACGCCGCAAATGCGGCGTTTTTTAATACAGTGGAAAGTGTTGGTTAAGTCGTTTTAGTTTGGTTTAGCTGATTAATTAAGCTGCAACACGGATGCCGGTACTTTGGATATAGCCCAAGGTATGAGCAATCCAAATGCCAGCAAAGAGCAAAATCGATATGCCAATGCGAAGCATCAGAGAATAAACAGTTTTTGAGCTTTTGCCTTTATCACGCATCATAAAAAACAAGGCGGAGCCAAGGCTGCCCAAAATTAACAAGAAAGCTATAGGGATAATCCAATTCATAGGGGTACATCGTATCATTGCTTTATGTTTAAAAGATTAGTTTTATCACGTCCGATAGCAACAGCCGCAACCATGATTGTTTGCTCAATAGGATTGTCTTTGGGTTTTTGGCAATTAGATCGAATGCAGCAAAAATTAACGCTTGCAGCAGATATTGCTAAAAAAGAAGAATCACGCCCCTTGTTGGCGAATGATAAAGATTGGCAATTGAGTGAAGTAAAGCACCACAGGATGATCGCAAGGGGTGTTTATTTGGCCGATCAATCTGTGTGGTTGGAGAATAGACCGCACCCTCAGGGAAGAGATCCAAAGACAGGTATATCCACAGGGTTTTTAGTGATGACACCTCTGAAGCTCGAAGGTACTCAAAGAGTGTTGTGGGTTAACCGTGGCTGGGCTCCAAGAGATGGCATGAACCGAGAGACCTTACCAACCATCCATACGCCTACAGGCTCTGTTCAGGTGGAAGGTTTGGCATTTGAGTATCCTACACGCGTCATGAGTATGGGCACTCAAGGTTCCTCAGCAGAAAGTCAAAAAATTCAGCAAAATCTTGATATTAAAAAACAATCAAAGTATGTGGGTTTCGATTATTTGCCCTTTGTTTTGAGAGAAGTCGCAACAGCAAATAATGATGGATTGCAAAGAGATTGGCCGTCAATGACCACTGGCGTTGAAAAGCATCAGGGTTATGCATTTCAGTGGTTTGCTTTAACGGTCTTAGCTCTCGTATTTTGGTTAATAACAGGTCTCTTAAGGAAAAAAATTGATGAATAAAGACAGTGATTTAAATCCACTGATTCCAGCTTCGGAAGGGCAAAGAATTGATGCGGCCACCAAGCGTGGACGTATTCAGATGATCTTGTTATTTTTGGTGTGCGCAGCTCCAGTATTGGTTTCTTACTTCACTTTTTATGTGATCAAGCCAACAGGCGGTAATACAAAAATTGGAGAACTTGTTTATCCAGTTCAAGCTGCACCGATAGATTCAATTGAGGCGCCATTACAAGGTAAGTGGACCATGTTGATCGCTCGTCCAGCTGCTGAGTGCAAAGTTGGTAATGATCAGTGCGTTCAATTGCTTTATTTGATGCGTCAGGTTCGTATTGCTATGGGCCGAGAGAGTCAGAGGGTGCAGTTGGTTTGGTTGGTGACCGATCAGGGTGATATTGATCCTGAGATTGCTAAGGCCTATGACCATGAGGTGGCAGGATTTACTTTTGTGAGAATGCCAAAAGATCCAGCTAAAAAGAATGAAGTTGAAAAATGGCTTGAGCTTGATGGAAAAAAATCAGCGATTCATTTATTAGATCCACGTGCTGACAGAATGATGCGATTTGCGACTGATAAAGAAGTTCCTGACTTTAAAAAGACATCCAAGGATTTGGAAAAGTTGTTGAAGTGGAATGCTACCGGTAAGGCCACACAATAATGAGCTTCATCGCCTGGATTCAGTTGTTGTTGATCGGTGCCGCTATTGGCGCAGTTTTGTTGTTGATCATGTGGTGGAAATTCAAGAAATTTAGTTTCCATCGCTTGGTTTTGTTGACTGTATTTTTCACCTTTGATTTGATTTTGTTTGGCGCCTTCACACGATTAACCGATTCAGGATTGGGTTGTCCTGATTGGCCTGGTTGTTATGGCGTATCAAATCCAATTGCTGCTCTATCTCAAATACGTGAGGCTGAAAGCATGATGCCAACAGGCCCGGTGACTTTGAGTAAGGCATGGATAGAAATGCTGCATCGTTACTTTGCCATGGGTGTTGGATTTTTAATCATCATCATGGTTGTTTGGTCCTGGATGAAGAAGCAGGCCATTGGTGCAAAAATCAGCAGTACATCGATCGGTATTTTGATCTTGGTGTGTGTTCAAGGTGCATTTGGTGCATGGACTGTGACGCTCAAGTTACAACCAGTGATTGTCACGATTCATTTGATGCTGGGATTAACTTTATTGGCTGCGCTGACTTATTTATCAAGCTTGAGTGCGCGTTTGGATTCGCATGGGGATTTGAGAGCCGTTAAAACTGATGTGCCATTTAAGAAAATTGCCTGGATTGTTTTAGCCATTTTGATTCTGCAGATTTTCTTGGGCGGCTGGGTGAGTACCAATTATGCAGTTTTAGCCTGTGATGATTTTCCACTGTGTCATGGGGCTTGGTATCCTGAGATGAATTTCTCTGAAGGATTTACCTTCTGGCGTGAGCTTGGTAAGGCAGCCGATGGAGATCACTTAAGCATTGAAGCCTTAAGAGCCATTCATTGGACTCATCGAGTCGGCGCAATTTTTGCAGTCCTGGCAGTTTTTTACTTGGCTGCCAAGTTGTGGCTAATTTCAAAAACCAATTCGACATCATCTATGAAGTTTTGGGCAACCTCATTATTTGGCCTAGGTCTCTTGCAAGTGATCACTGGCATGAGCAATATTATTTTGGACTGGCCATTGCTTGCAGCTGTGCTGCATACAGGAGGTGCTGCGGCGATGGTATTTGTGATGATCAGAGTTGTTAACATTGATCATGAAAGGCTTTCTTCATGACTCAAGCTAATTTAGCGCCAATGAAAAAGTGGCAACAGTACTGGGCTTTGACCAAGCCCAGGGTGACACAGCTCGCTGTTTTTTGCGCCATCATCGGTATGTTTTTAGCAACCCCTGGAATGGTCCCTTGGTCTGTATTGATCGGCGGCTCTATTGGTATTTGGTTATTGGCTGGCGCAGCCTTTGCTGTGAATTGTTTGGTTGAGCAAAAGCTTGATGCCAAGATGCGAAGAACTGCTTGGCGACCTTCAGCCACTGGCGAGATTGGTCAAAAACAAATCATTGTGTTTGCATTGGTGATCGGTGTGGCGGGCATGGTCTTGTTATGGAATTTTGCTAATCCATTGACCATGTGGGCAACACTCATCACTTTTGTTGGCTATGCAATTATTTACACTTTGTTGCTCAAGCCTGCAACGCCACAGAATATTGTGATTGGTGGTTTGTCTGGGGCTATGCCACCAGCTTTAGGATGGGCGGCTGTGGCCAATGATTTACCTGC
Organism: Polynucleobacter sp. MWH-CaK5; assembly: GCF_018687615.1. Lineage (NCBI taxonomy): Bacteria > Pseudomonadati > Pseudomonadota > Betaproteobacteria > Burkholderiales > Burkholderiaceae > Polynucleobacter > Polynucleobacter sp. MWH-CaK5. The sequence goes on along the minus strand of NZ_CP061299.1, from coordinate 1,575,212 downwards.
TGAAGCTTGGTTGTTGGTCTTGATCATCTTTACTTGGACGCCACCACATTTCTGGGCCTTGGCTTTGTACCGTCGTGAAGATTACAAGCAATCTGGCTTACCCATGTTGCCAGTCACGCATGGCGAAAGATTCACACTGTTGCACATCTTGCTCTACACATTGGTTCTGATCGCAGCCACAATCCTGCCATTTATTTATAAGATGAGCGGTTATTTTTATTTGGCATCCGCTTTGGTGCTGGGTGGTATGTTCTTGGCTTATGCCATTGCACTTTATAGAAATTACTCAGACGATCTCGCTAAACGTACGTTTAGATTTTCAATCATTTATCTTTCATTATTATTTGCGGCCCTTTTAATCGATCACTACCTATGACATTTCAAATACTTAACCAGCGCTTTTTTGCGCGCGCTTTACTGGCTCTCTTGACTGTCTTTGGTGTCATGGCCTGCTCCAATCAAAACATTAAATTTAATAATGTGGACATCACGGGTAGCAAGGCATTCGGTAAAGATTTTTCTTTGACTGACCATAACGGCAAGAGAAGAGAGTTATCAGAGTTCAAAGGACAATTGGTGGTGATGTTCTATGGTTACACGCAGTGCCCAGACGTTTGCCCAACAACTATGACTGAAATGCAAGGCGTGATGGAGTTGTTAGGTAAGGATGCTAGTCGTGTGCAGGTAATGTTTGTCACTGTTGATCCAGAGCGTGATACCCAGGAACTTTTATCTCAGTATGTGCCATCTTTTGATAAGCGCTTTTTGGGCTTAAGACCGCAATCAGCAGAAGAGTTAGAGAAGATCACCAAAGACTTCAAAGTCTTTTATAGCAAGGTGCCAGGAAAGAGCCCTACAAGCTACACCATCGATCACACAGCGGGTAGTTATGTGTTTGACACAAAGGGTCAGCTAAGATTATTTTTGAAGCATCAGCAGGGACCTAAGCCCATTGCAGAAGATTTGAAAAAGTTACTTTGAATTATTTTTGAATGAAGCGGTTGAGTTAAAAATGAGGTTAAGCAGTTAATGCTAACTTCATTTTTTTTAACGCAGCTGCTTCGATTTGACGCACGCGTTCTGCAGAAATATTGAATTCTGCAGCAAGATCATGCAAGGTGCTTCCACCTGTGCCGTCGTCTGTTACATCTAACCAGCGCGATGCCACAATCTTGCGACTGCGCTCATCTAGACTTGCCAAGGCCTTTTCAATACCTGGACCTTGTATTTGACGTGTTTCTTCACGAGCCAATACTTCGGTTGGTTCGTAGCGGGTGTCTGATAACCAGTTGATTGGAGCATAGGCGTCATCATCTGATGAGTCTGCCTCAATAGCCACATCACCACCGCTCAATCGTTTCTCCATCTCTCGTACATCTTCTTGGCGAACATCCAATGCTTTTGCAAGATGATCAATTTCAGAAGGGGAAAGTGCGTTTAACGTTGGTTTGTTGCTGCGCAAATTAAAAAATAATTTGCGGTGAGCTTTGGTTGTAGCAATTTTGACCATTCTCCAGTTGCGAAGAATGTATTCATGAATTTCTGCTTTGATCCAATGAATCGAATAAGTCACCAAGCGAGTGCCTTGTTCAGGGTCGTAGCGTTTCACTGCTTTCATAAGACCAATATTGCCTTCTTGGATCAAGTCCGCGTGAGGGATGCCATAGCCAAGGTATTGGCGAGCAATAGACACCACCAAACGAAGGTGTGACATCACCAAGGTTTTGGCTGCGTCTAGGTTTTCATGATCCCTGTATTCACGAGCAAGGCGAATCTCGTCCGCTGCGCTGAGCATCGGCAGACGATTAACGCTTGAAATGTAGGCATCAACACTGCCGACATTCAATTGCATTGGAATCATGGCATTCATATTTGTCATACCTCTATATTAGCACTCCTGATATTAGAGTGCTAATTAATGTATAACCATATGATTTATATAGGAATAAATTATTTTGGAATCAAGGATTTAGCAAATTCTGAGGCCTTGAATGGCTTTAAATCAGACATTTGTTCACCAAGTCCAATGGCCAGAACACTTGGAGGGTTCTCGGATAACTCCGAAGCAATCGCACACAAAATACCGCCTTTAGCGGTTCCATCAAGTTTGGTGACAATGATGGCCGATAAATTGAGGGCCTCATGAAAGGCCTTTACTTGAGCCATGCCATTTTGACCTGTGTTGCCATCAATCACCAAAATGGTCTCGTGTGGGGCCGATTCTTGTGCCTTGCCGATCACTCGTTTGACTTTCTTGAGCTCATCCATCAGGTGCGCTTGAGTGGATAGTCTGCCAGCAGTGTCAATGATGACTATGTCTTGCTGACGCGATTGACCAGCCTTAACGGCATCGTGGGCGACTGCAGCAGCATCACCACTCTCTTGAGCAATGACTGCTACTTGATTTCGCTCACCCCAAGCAATGAGCTGTTCTCTGGCAGCTGCTCTAAAGGTGTCGCCGGCGCCTAGTAAGACCTTGTGCCCAGATTGTTGAAAGTGATGACAAATTTTGCCAATGCTGGTTGTTTTACCAGCCCCATTGACCCCTACGATCAGCCATACAGTCGGTTGCCCTGAATTGCCGGGTAATAAATCCAGCGGATTTTGGGGTCTTTCAAGTTTGCTTAAGAGGTTTTCGACCAATGTGGCTAGAATGACCTTTAGATCATCAGCAGATTCAGCTTTTTGATTTTTTGCTTCACGGCGAAGTTGACTGATCAGGGTTTGAGTGGCACTCATGCCAACATCTCCCAATAGAAGTGCTTCTTCTAGGGATTCGTACCATTGTTCATCAACTTTTTGAAGATTAAATAGGTTTGATAAGGTTTTACGTAATCCGAACATGACCGATACAATTGATTAATTATGAGCATATTAACAACCCTTGCAGTTAGAGCGCTAACTTTTTTTGGTGCCGCCATTATTTCATTTGGTGGGCATGCACAAAATGCTTCCCCGAAAGCTCTGAACACTCATGAGTTTTTGCTATCCAATGGAATGAGGGTGATTGTTCGAGAAGATCATCGTGCGCCAACTGTGGCTCACATGGTTTGGTATCGCGCAGGATCTATGGATGAGGTCAATGGCAAAACAGGCGTGGCTCATGTGCTAGAGCACATGATGTTCAAGGGCACCAAACATTTAAAGCCGGGCGAGTTTTCTAAAAAAGTAGCAGCCGTTGGTGGCCGTGACAATGCGTTCACGAGCAAGGACTACACCGCCTATTTTCAGCAAATTGAAAAAAGTCATCTGCCAGCCATGATGGCATTGGAAGCTGATCGCATGCAGAACCTGCGAATTGATAAAGAAGAGTTTGCAAAAGAAATCCAAGTGGTGATGGAAGAGCGACGCTTGAGAACAGATGATCAGTCAAGGGCCATTGTTTATGAGCAATTGATGGCAGCGGCATTCACCAATAGTTCTTATCGTCATCCGATCATTGGTTGGATGGATGATTTGAAAAACATGACTTACGAGGACGCTCTTGAGTGGTATCAGGATTGGTATGCACCAAACAATGCTGTCTTGGTGGTGAGTGGCGATGTGATGCCAGAGGATGTCAAAGCCTTAGCAGAAAAATACTATGGACCAATTCCGGCGAAAAAAATCAAGGAAAGAAAGCCTCAGCTTGAGATTCCTCAAATTGGAATCAGAAGAATTATTGTGAAGGCTCCCGCAGAAAATCCAGAAATTACCTTTGCATGGAAAGTGCCAAAAATTGAACCAAGTGATTTGAATGCCATGGATCCTTATGCTTTGAGTGTGCTGTCTGCAATTTTGGATGGTCACGCAAACTCTAGATTGAATCGACAAATGGTGAGAGATCAACGCTTGGCTGATAGTGTCGATGCTTCATACGGGATGTCTGGAAGGGGGCCGCAATTATTTTCAATTTCAGCAAGTCTTGCTAAAGGAAAAAGTTTGACTGCCATCGAAGAAAACATCAGAAAAATACTGGCAGATATTAAAACCAAGGGCGTGAGTGATACTGAGTTAGATCGTGTTAAATCACAGTTGGTGTCCTCTCAAATTTATAAGAGAGACTCAATCTTTGCGCAGGCCATGGAAATTGCAATGGCCGAGATGAACGGTATTTCATGGAAGTATTTAGACGACATGGTGCTAAATGTTCAAAAAGTTCAATCAAAAGATATTCAACGAGTGGTTGAGAAATATTTCATCGATGATTCATTAACTGTGGCTACTTTGGATCAGCAGGCGAGTCAAAAGAAAGATCGACCACAAGCCATGCCTTCAGGAATGAGGCACTAAGATGAAAAAATTACTAGCAATCATTGTTTTAAGTTTTGCCACAACGCTGGCTCAAGCAAATGCAGTCATCAATCATTGGGTGCACAGTAGTGGCGCTTTGGTTTATTTGGTTGAAGCCAGAACCATACCGATGATTGATTTACAAATTGATTGGTACGCTGGTTCAGTGAATGACCCAAAGCATCAGTTGGGATTGGCCGCTATGACAGCAGGCCTGATCGACAAGGGTTCCATGGTCAATGGGCGCTTAATGTCTGAGGCGTCTGTATCTGATCGTTTAGCAGATCTTGGGGCAGGTTTGAGTTTCAGCGCCAGTGCTGAGCGAGCCAGCATGCGTTTGCGTACCTTGAGTGATGAAAAGAAAAAAGTGGCAGCGATTGATTTGGCAAGTTCTGTGCTGAAGGCCCCAGTGTTCGATTCTAAAATTCTCAAGAGAGAACAAGAGCGCACAGTGTCAGCAATTAAAGAGGCTGACTTAAAGCCTGAGACAAAATTGTCAAAAGAATTTGATCGTCAAATCTATGGCCAGCATCCTTTTGCTGATTCGCCAACAGTTAAAACAATTCAAGCAATTAAATCTGAGGACCTTAAGCGTTTTTATGCCTCAAGGTATGCCGCAAAAGGAAGCAAGATCACCGTTGTGGGTGATATTGGACGTGCTGAATTAGATCAGCTGCTTGATCGATTGATGTCATCCATACCTAAAGAGATGAAAGAGCAGCAACAAGTTCCTGATGTTGTGAAATTTGATAAAAATAAAGAATCAAACCTAGTTATCAAGATTCCACATGAGGCGCAACAGGCGCATATCTCAATGGGCATGCCTGCTATTGCGAGGAAGGATCCAGATTACTTCCCAATGTTGGTGGGCAATTACATTTTGGGTGGTGGTGGATTTGTTTCGCGCCTGGTTAAAGAGGTTCGTGAAAAAAGAGGTTTGGCTTATAGCGTCTATAGCTATGTAGCACCTGGAAGACAAATTGGTCCTTATGTGGCAGGCATGCAAACTCAAAAAGCTCAAGCCGATTTAGCAGTGGATGTGATGAAAAAGACCATTGGTGATTTCATTGCCAATGGACCAACTGATGAAGAACTTCAAGCCGCTAAAAATAATCTCGTGAATGGTTTTCCTCTGAGAATTGATAGCAATCGAAAAATTTTGGATAACGTCTCAAGTATTGCTTGGAATGATTTGCCTTTAGATACTCTTGATCAGTGGACCAATCAACTGCGCAAAGTGACTAAAGAGCAGGTGGTTGCTGCATTCAAAAAGAATTTGGATGTGAATCAGATGGTGACTGTGGTGGTTGGGGCTCCATGACACCCGGCAAGGTCAGAATCATTGGCGGTGCTTGGAGAGGCAGATCCATCAAGGTGATTGACTCACCAGGATTAAGACCAACAGCAGATAGAACCAGAGAAACCCTATTCAATTGTTTGGGGCAGCGCGTCGATGATTTGATTTGTTTTGATATGTTTGCGGGCACTGGTGCTTTGGGTTTTGAGGCCCTGTCTCGCGGCGCTCAAAAGGTCACCATGATCGATGCCTCCAAACAAGCATACGATGCATTAAAAGAGAACTATCTAAATTTAAGCAAAGATGGGTCTTTGGGGGTTGCGGAGTTCATCAAGGGCAATGCCATCGCAAGCGCTTCTAAGCAGCCAGATAATTCAATTGATATTTGCTTCATTGACCCCCCATTTTTAGAAGCAGGCTTGTTTATTGATGCCCTTAAGCAAGCGGTCAGGATAACCAAGAAAAATAGCGAATCTGCCATTTATATCGAACACCCTAAAGAAATCGATCCCGAAAAATTATTGAAAGAAATTGCAGAATATGGTGATTTTTGGGAAATTCGTCGTACCATACGTTCCGGGGTGGCAATTGGTACTTTGATGGCACCTAAAACAATATAAGTTGGTTAAGGTTGGGAGAGCACCATGGCAATCGCTGTATATCCAGGAACATTTGATCCCTTTACCAGGGGGCACGAAGATTTGGTTCGCCGCGCATCGTCTATTTTTGATGAAGTGGTTGTGGGTGTTGCTGATAGCAAAAATAAAAAACCAATTTTTACTCTTGATGAACGCCTTGAAATTTCTCGTGAAGTTTTGAGTCATTACACGAATGTGCGTGTTGAAGGCTTTAGTGGTTTATTAAAAGATTTTGTGAGAAAGAACAATGCTCGTGTGATTGTTCGTGGTTTGAGAGCGGTTTCTGATTTTGAGTATGAGTTTCAAATGGCTGGCATGAATCGTTATTTATTGCCTGATGTTGAGACCTTGTTCTTGACGCCTTCAGATCAGTACCAATTTATTTCTGGAACATTTGTTCGAGAAATCGCCCTTCTGGGTGGCGACGTGAGCAAGTTTGTATTTCCTTCAGTGGAAAAATGGCTAGCTAAAAAGATTTAATGACATTATCTAGGGTATATCAATGGCGCTGATGATTACGGACGAATGCATCAATTGTGATGTGTGTGAGCCTGAGTGCCCGAATGATGCAATCACCATGGGTTTAGAAATCTATGAGATTGACCATAATAAGTGCACGGAGTGTGTTGGTCATTACGAGGTGCCGCAGTGTCGTCAAGTGTGTCCAGTGGACTGCATCCCACTTCATCCAGAGCATGTGGAGAGCAAAGATCAGTTGATGCAAAAATACAAAAATCTCACTGGCAAAACCAGCTAATCAAGTATTGCTGTGCAGCTCCATGGTGGCTGCGTTCATGTCATTCTTTGCAATCAGTGGCATGACCTTTAAAAAAGAAGACATCGCTCGATCAATATCGATTTGTTCTTCAAGGCGTGGTTTTTTAAGAACATAATCAGCCACATCTAAATTTCTTTTACCTTCTTCAGAGTCTCGTGGATGACCAATGCCAAGTCTTAGGCGCCAGTAGTCATTGGTATTCATGTGCGCGCTGATATCTTTTAAACCATTGTGCCCACCCAAGCCGCCAGCCCACTTCAGGCGCGCAACGCCAGGCTTTAAGTCAAGTTCATCGTGAACGATCAGCATCGAGTCTGGATTTATTTTATGAAAGCGGCACAAGGCAGCAACTGCTTGCCCGCTTCGATTCATAAAGGTTGAAGGCTTTAAAAGGTAGGTATCTTCAGACCCTAATTTAACTTTAGAGATTTGCCCAAAAAATTTCGGATCATCTTGCCAGTTGCCTTGGTGCAGGCGTGCGATTTCATCTAGCAACCAAAAGCCAGCATTGTGCCGATCTTTTTCGTGTTTGGTGCCAGGGTTACCAAGGCCAACAATTAATTTGAACATACCGCTACTTTAGTCTATTTTTGGGGCGAAAAAAAACCCGCGCAATGCGGGTTTTTCATCAGGTTGAAAAGATTACTTCTTTTCTTCCTTTGGTTCTTTAGCAGTCGTTGCAACAGGTGCTGCTGGAGCAACTGGAGCTTCAGTTGTTTCTGCCTTAACGGTTGGAACGCGAGCGTTCGCAACCACTGGGTTTTCAACTTCAAGGTGAGGCACCAGTGAAAGACCTTTTGGCAAAGCAACGTCTTTAACGTGAATTGAATGACCAACTTCGATACTGCCCAAATCAACTTGAATGAATTCTGGTAAGTCTGCAGGTAAGCAAACTACTTCGATTTCAGTTGCAATGTGGCTGATCAAAGCGCCGCCTAATTTAACAGCAGGTGCAGTTTCAGCGTTCACAAAGTGCAAAGGCACTTTAACGTGAATCTTCTTATTGACGTCTACACGCTGGAAGTCAATGTGCAAAACCAATGGCTTGAAAGGGTGCATTTGATAGTTACGCAAAAGAGCTTTTTGAGTCTTTCCTGCAACTTCAATGTCTAAAATTGATGAGTGGAATGCTTCTTTACGCAAAGCGTGAAATAGTGCATTGTGATCTAGCTCTACAGCTTGAGGGGCTTCAGTACCACCATAAATAATGCCGGGTGTTTTTCCAGCATTGCGCAGGCGGCGGCTCGCACCCGTTCCCTGTACGCTACGTTCGTAAGCGACAACTTTCATATGAACTCCAAATAATTAAAAAATAAAGGCTTTCCTGTTCGCGACCAAACAGGAAAGCCCTCTATTCTATCGTAAAAAGCTTGATTCTTAGGGGAATAAATTAAGAATCAGCAAATAGTGACATCACAGAATCACCAGTGCTGATGCGAGAGAGTGTCTCGGCTAGCAATGGTGCTGTAGATAAAACTCTGATTTTATTGAGTTTTTTAGCTTCATCATTCAATGGAATGGTGTCAGTTACTACCACTTCATCCAAGGCAGATTCAGCGATACGACCAACAGCGCCGCCTGATAGAACTGGGTGGGTACAGTAGGCCACCACACTCTTAGCGCCACGCTCTTTGAGAACCTGGGCTGCTTTGCAAAGTGTGCCGCCTGTATCAATCATGTCATCCATGATCACGCAATGACGGCCTTCAACTTCACCGATCACGTGCATCACTTCAGAAACGTTGGCTTTTGGACGACGTTTGTCGATGATGGCTAAGTCACATCCCAACTGTTTGGCGAGAGCTCGTGCTCTAACAACACCACCAACGTCTGGAGACACTACCAATAAATCGGGGCTCTTTTTGGTCTGAAGATCAGTCAAAAGGATCGGTGAGGCGTAAATGTTATCTACTGGGATATCGAAAAATCCCTGAATTTGGTCAGCATGCAAGTCCATGGTCAAGACGCGGTCAACGCCGGCAACTTGCTGGAGCATGTTGGCTACTAGGCGCGCAGAGATCGCAACACGGGCAGATCTAGGTCTTCTATCTTGGCGCGCATAACCGAAGTAAGGGATCACTGCGGTAATCCTGCCTGCAGATGCTCGCTTTAGAGCATCAACCATGATCATGAGTTCCATCAGGTTGTCATTGGCCGGAGCACAGGTTGATTGAAGAACTACCACATGTTTGCCACGAACGTTTTCTTGAATTTCTACTTGAATTTCACCGTCTGAAAAGCGACCCACTGCAGCTTTTCCGAGGGGGACTTTTAAGTGATCAGTCACGGCCTTCGCCAAAGCAGGGTTGGCATTGCCAGTGAAAACCATCATGGTTTCATGTTGCATAGGTTCTTTTGTCATATTTGGTGTTTTATGAATGAGTAGTTAGATTATGCGACAAGTTTTGGCAGGGGAAGAAGGATTCGAACCTTCGCATGCCGGAATCAAAATCCGGTGCCTTAACCAACTTGGCGACTCCCCTCTCGCATCTACTCCTATGAACTTGGATTGTATGACGGATGCCTTGAAAGCCCCCGCACCACAAAACCGATCCATTGATGAGGCAGTTGACTCAGTAAATGATTGGCTTGATCAGTTTCAAGGGCAACAAACACGCTGCTACCTGATCCTGACATCCTTGGGCTCGATTGCGGAGCCTGTTGGCGAATCCAGTCTAATACTGCTGCAACTTCCTGATACTTTTGAATCACAACCTCTTCACAATCGTTCTTACCAAATTGCTCAAGATTGGGTGAATCAATAAAGTCTGAGATTGTAACGGCTGGGTGATTTCTCGTCAAATTTGGGTCTTTGAAGACATCCACGGTTGGGATGTGTACTTTTGGATAAACCAATAAAAAACAGGACTCTGGAAGGCTTACAGCTTGAAGAAGCTCGCCTATGCCCTCTGCAAAAGCATTTTGACCAAACAAGAAAAATGGCACATCAGCGCCCAGTTTGACCCCTAAATCCATCAATTCCTGGCGACTTAACTGAAGATTCCATAACTCATTGAGACCCCAAAGGGTTGCTGCTGCATCTGATGATCCCCCACCTAGGCCAGCCCCCATGGGGATGCGCTTTTCAACTTGAATGGTGCAGCCTTGCTTGGTTTGGGTGTGTTCCTGAAGTAATTTTGCCGCCCGAACTACCAGGTCATCATCCGCTGGGATGTTTGCAGCCCCTGCAGTTCGATGCACGCATCCATCGGGAGAAAGGGTCAGAGAAATATCATCATGAAGATCAATTAACTGAAAGACAGTTTGCAGCAAGTGATAACCATCTTCTCTTTGTCCAACAATGTGAAGAAAGCGATTTATTTTTGCCGGCGCTTGAAGGTGCAATGCCTTAGTCATCTAGTTCTTCAAAAATTATTTTTATCTCAATCAGACCAGTCGGTGAGTTTCTAGTCAGATCTAATTTTTTTATTTGATTTTTTTCGGTCCATTGGAATGTCATGGTCCAGCCATCTTGAATCATTTTTTGCGCTCTTAGTTTGTCGTCGCGTTCAATGCTGGCAGGTGCACCAACTCTGGCTTCACCGTTTAACCATTTGGATAAACCCCTGGCAGGCAAGGGAAGGCCTGTATAGCTTTGCAACAATGCATCAGCATCATGAGCCTCAAAAATCTTGTCGCCATCTTCTAGTTTTGCACCAGAGGCATTGATGGTGATTTTTGCCATGGCGCCACCCATTGGGTTTCTGATATCTAAGACATCCGTTTGAGCTTCATGGCTGAGAGTGAATGCACCGCTTCCACCATTCTTAGAATCATTGCCGCTGACCTTAACAGCAAAACGACCATCCCATAATTGAGGTGATTTTTTTGATGAGCTTGGAACTCTATCTGGCCAAAGTCTAGCCATGGTGTCTTTCAGCGTTTGATTGTTAGCGTCCAATGATTCAGCTTTTCTCCAAACTTGGTCAGCACCTTTGCGATCTTGCTTGGACCAAAGTGCTTCGCCCAAGTGAGCGCCAATCTCTGCTTCTGGCTTGGTTTCAAAAGCTTTGCTTAACTGCTCAATCGCTAGGTTTGTGTTGCCCAAACGAAAGTTGGCCCACGCAAGACTATCAAGAATGAACATGTCATTGGGTGCTAATTGGTGTGCTTTTTTTAGAAGGCTGACTGCTTCGGGAAGTTTGATGCCACGATCGGCAAAAGAGTAACCCAAGGCATTGAGTGCATTTTTATCGTCAGGCTTTTTTTGAATAATGCGACGCAATGTTTTTTCCATCTCGTCATAATTTTTTGCTTTTTCAGCGCCTAGTGAATAAGTGTAAAGAATGTCTAAATCATTAATTTGAAGAATCGAGGCTTTTAGTATGCTGAAAAAAGCGACGAGACTGGCTTCTTCATCACGAGCTCTTGCTAAAAGTGGGCGCCAAGAGTTAATTAGCTTTTCTTTGGCGGCAATACTTTTTAATTGACTTAATTGAGCTTGCGCTGGTTTGACACTTTCTGCCCAGCGCTGATTCAACATAAAAAGAGTTGTTAATATTTCTTTGGCATCTTTTGGGTTGATTTCATCCCAAAGTTTTGCGGCATCCAAGGCCAATTCTGGAGAGTTGCCTGCAATCGCAATTTCCATGGCTCGTTGAGCAAGTGCTCCATCTTGTAATGATCTGGCCATACTCATATAGGTTTGGTAGGCCGCCGAGGCTTCTCCTCGTTGGAGACTGATTTCAGATGCCAGGATTTGAAACATTTCTTCTGGTGTGAGGCTTTTAGCCGGAGCAGACCATGTATGAAAGCTAGCAGAGGCAAGCAGAATGCTTAGCAAAAATTTAAGTTTTATCGTCATAAGCACATTCTAATCTCACCGCCTACAATTGGCATATGCCTGAATTACCAGAAGTTGAAGTTACCAAGCAGGGGGTTGAGCCCCATGTTGTGGGTAAAACTGTGACGAGTGTTGCCATTTACGATGGCCGCTTGCGTTGGCCTGTTCCCGCGAATTTAAATAAATTACTGGTAGGTAAAAAACTCACCCAAATTAAACGACGAGGCAAATACTTGCTATTCAGAATGGAAGATGGATATTTGTTGATTCATCTTGGCATGACTGGTGTGCTCCGAGTGGCCAATCCCAAGGATGAGCTCAAAAAACACGATCGCGTTGAAATTGGCTTCGGTAAAAAATTATTGCGTTTACATGATCCTAGGAAGTTTGGTGCTGTGTTGTGGGCTGCTGATGAGGATGGTGAAATCGAACGTCACCCATTGATCGCCAAATTAGGCGTTGAGCCATTCTCAGATGATTTTTCTGATGAGAGGGCTGGACAACATCTATACGAGCATGCCAAGGGGCGACAGATTTCGATTAAACAGTGGTTGCTGGCTGGTCAAGCAGTGGTCGGGGTTGGCAACATCTATTGCTCAGAGAGTTTATTTTTAGCAGGTATTCATCCTGAGATGCCAGCTGGAAAGTTATCTAAGCCAAGAGCATCGATGTTGGCATCTGCAATCAAAGATACCTTGAGTCGAGCAATCAAGGCCGGTGGTAGTAGCTTGAAAGATTTTGTGAACAGTGATGGCAATCCTGGACACTTCATGTTGCAAACCAAAGTCTATGACCGATTTGGTTTGCCGTGCCTTCAGTGCAAAACCCCCATCAAACAAATAGTCCAAGGGCAGCGGTCTACTTACTTCTGTTCCAAATGTCAGAAAAAGTAATGAAATTTTCAGAAGTGAAAAACTTCACGCAAGATCTGATTGATTGGCAAAAAAAATCAGGCCGTCATGATTTGCCGTGGCAAAAAAATAGAATTGCTTACCGTGTTTGGTTATCAGAAATCATGTTGCAACAAACGCAAGTTTCAACTGTTCTGAATCGTTACGATGAGTTTTTAAAAATATTCCCAACTGTTGAATGTTTAGGAGCTGCAACAGTCGATCAAGTTCTGGCTCAATGGAGTGGGATGGGTTATTACACGCGCGCCAGAAATCTACATCGCTGCGCACAAGTTGTGATGGCTGAATATGATGGGGTCTTCCCAAGTGATCCTAAGGTCCTAGAGTCTTTGCCAGGTATTGGCAGATCAACAGCCGCTGCCATTGCAGTCTTTGCGTATGGCAAGAGAGCTGCCATATTGGATGGAAACGTCAAAAGGGTGTTGGCTAGAATTTGGGGCTTTGATCAGGATTTGAGCAAGGCTTTGCACGCGAATCAATTGTGGGCGCACGCGGAAAATTTATTGCCTCATAAAAAGACAGATCTAATTGCTTATACGCAGGGTTTGATGGATTTTGGCGCAACTCACTGCACCCAATATCAACCGGCATGTATCGATCCACAAAATGGTTCATGCCCATTTAAGAAATCTTGTGTTGCTCATTTAAGCGAGCGTATTAATCAAATTCCTTTGAAAGTTAAAAAAGTCAAAGTTGAAAAAATTGATATGACTTGGTGGGTGATGATTCATCAAGATCAGGTCTTGTTGGAGAAAAGGCCCGAGAAAGGAATTTGGGCTGGCTTGTGGTGCTTTCCAGAAAGCCAAGAGTCAGTAAAAGAACCATCTCAAGTAATGCCTGCGTTTAAGCATGTGCTAACACATCGACAGATGACGATTAAGCCCATGAAAGTTCATCTAAAGAAGCGAGTTCGTTTACAAGAAAATCAACAGTGGTTCTCACTGAATGATGTGGCTGGTTTGGGTTTGCCTAAGCCGATGTCTCTTTTTTTAAAGAATTTAGATCTAGTTCGCGATGGCGAATGAGTAGGTGAAGATCATCTCCAGCGATTGCTTGAGATTTCTTTTTGAAATAATCAAATAAACAATTCACCAAATAAACCGAGCGATGTTGCCCACCTGTGCAACCAATCGCAATGGTCAGGTAACTTCTTCTGTCGGCTTGATACTTGGGCAGCCAGGTTTCAATAAAGCGGCGTATATCGTCGCCCATCGCTTGAACTTCAGGATGTTCTCTTAAGAAGTTAGCCACCTCAGGATCATTGCCGGTCAATGGTCTTAATTGTGGATCGTAGTGTGGGTTTGGTAGGCAGCGAACATCAAATACCAAATCTGCATCTCTTGGAACACCATGCTTGAATCCAAATGACTCAAACAAAATGGTTAACCCCGGGCGTTCATCTTTTAATAAATCTTGGATCCAAGATCTCAGGGTATGGGCTTTGATATGACTGGTATCAATGTTGTGCGCAGTCTCTGCAAGATCAGCCAACAGTAAGCGTTCTTTTTCTATGGCATCAATCAATGCAACCTGAGGAGTTCTGTTGTCATCAGGTTTTGATAGAGGGTGTCTTCTGCGTGTTTCAGAGAAACGTTGCACCAGTGTTTCTGTGTTTGAGTTTAAAAATAAAACTCGCACATCATGGTTTTGCTGAAGCTGCTCAATGATGGCTGGAAGTTCTTTGATGGACTGTCCGCGACGTGCATCCACAGCAACGGCTATCTTTTCTCGGCCTTGTTTGCTAAGTGACTGAACTAAGTCATGAATGAAATCAACCGGTAAGTTATCTACGCAATCATATCCAGCATCTTCTAGGGCATTCAAGGCAACTGATTTGCCTGAGCCAGAAATTCCGGTGATGATGAATACACGCATATTAAATCAGGCGACTTTGATTTTTATTAGCATCTTCTGATGCCATCAACTGACGCTGACGTTCCATGAATTCTTTTAAGGTGTCAATGCCGCGCAATTGCAAAATGGTGTTGCGCACAGCAGCCTCAACCAACACCGCTAAGTTTCGTCCGGCCGCCACTTGAATTTTTACGCTGCGAATCGGAAAGCCAAGAACATCGATGGATTGACCATCGATTGGTAATCTTTCAAACTCACCATCATTTCTTCTAACCAACTGAACGATCAGTCTTAATTTCATTCTGCGTCGCACAGCTGTTTCACCAAAAATAGTGCGGATATCTAACAGGCCAAGACCACGCACCTCTAAGAGGTCTCTTAGGATTGGCGGGCAGCGGCCTTCAATGTAATCGGGACCTAGTCGGGCAAAATCAACTGCATCATCAGCCACCAAGCCATGACCTCTTGAAATAAGTTCTAGGCCTAATTCACTTTTACCTAGACCTGAGTCGCCCATGATCAATACGCCCATACCCAAGATGTCCATGAAGACACCATGCATGGTGACGCGTGGTGCCCCAACTTTGGTCAGATACATGCGCAAGCGGTCAATGACTTCTGCCGCTGACGTGCTTGATTTAAATAAAGGCGTTGAGGATCTTTGGCAATAAAGCACCAAGTCGTCATGAGGTTCGCATCCATCCGCCACAATCAAGCACGGTGGTTTCAAAGATATCAATCCTGCAAGTTCACGCTTGCGATTCTCAGGATCTAGCTTTTCGTAATAGTTGATTTCTGGAACACCAAAAACCTGCATTCGATCTGGGTGAATTAAATTCAAGTGACCAACAAGATCAGATGATGATGAGGCAAGTTTGACTGCTTCAGAGCTGAAACTATTATCAGCACCTTCAAGCCCTGCAATCCAACTTAATTTCAACTCAGAAATATTGTCATCGAAGAGTGTCTGTGCGGTGACACTGGCTAAATTAAGTGGCTGGGTCATTTGATTAATTCCAGGCGGTCAGTAATTGATAAATATTATCAGCACTGGGCTCTGTGAGGAGAATGTTTTTATTTGTATTGTCTGAAATTGTTTGCGCTACCTTTGCAAGAATATCTAGGTGCGCTTGAGTGGCTGCTTCAGGTACCAGCATGATCACCAATGCTTTGACAGGGTGACTGTCTGATGCATGGAAGTTGATGCTATCTTTTAATCTCACAAAACCAATGTGAGCTTGTTCAAGAAATTTCACACGGCCATGAGGAATCGCTATACCGTTACCCAGGGCAGTTGAACCTAGAGCTTCACGTTCTTCCAAACAGGTGATGACTGAATCTGCTGGAATGCCGTGATTTTTTTCAAATTGTTTTGCAACGAAAATAAATAACTCTTCACGAGTAGAAACCTCAATATCTAAAGAGATATTGTTGGGGGTGATGAGTTGGGCCAAGGCGTTCATGTGTGCAATGCATTATAAGATTGCCTTGGCCTATTTAATCAAGTGTTTTTCAAGGTTTGATGATGATGATCTTGAACTTTTTCCTTGTGTTTGAGCACTTGTCTATCGAGTTTGTCTACGACTAAATCCATGGCGTGATACATGTCGCCATTGTGAGCCTCAGCAAAGAGGTCTTTGCCCTTCAGGTGCAGCGTGATTTCTGCGTGATTTCGAAGATCCTTCTCTTTTTCATTATTAATAGACAAAGTGACGGTCATGTTCTGTACTTGGTCAAAATGGCCGCTGATTTTTTTTAATTTATCTTCTAAATGCGAGCGCATCGCAGGGGTGATTTCGACGTGATGACCCAAGATTTTGATATTCATCTATTGCTCCCTATTGTTTTCTACGCAAATGAACGGCAGGGATGCGCAGAGATTCCCTGTATTTAGCAATGGTTCTTCTAGCCACCACAAATCCTTTTGAAGCCAGTAGATCAACGATTTGGGTGTCTGAGAGGGGTTTTTCTTTGTTTTCTTCGGCAACAGCTTGTTTGATCAAAGTTCTGATGGCTGTTGAAGATACTGAGCCGCCGGTATCGGTTGAGATTTGGCTGCCAAAAAAGTACTTGAACTCAAAGCAGCCAGCAGGGGTGGCCATGTATTTTTGTGTGGTTACCCTAGAAACCGTGGATTCATGCATGCCAATCGTGTCTGCAATTTCCCTCAAAACCAATGGTCGCATAGCGATCGGCCCATGATTGAAGAAGTTTTGCTGTCTATCCACGATTGCTTTTGCAACTTTTAAGATGGTGTCACTTCTTTGTAGCACATTTTTAACCAGCCATCTAGCTTCTTGTAGTTTTTGCTGCAAACCATCCATGCCTTCTTTGCCACGATTGTCTTTGATGACTTTTGCGTATTCCTCGTGAAGGCTTATTTTGGGGGCGGCAGCAGGGTTCAGGGTGACAGTCCACTGCCCCTTGTGGTTTTTGACGATGACGTCTGGAATCAGGGTTGAATCAACGTGGGTGTCAAATTCCGCTGCGGGATGATGATTTAGGCTTTTAATTAATTGAATGCTGTCCTGAAGATCTTCATCATCTACTTTTAGAAGTTTTTTAATTCTGGCCAAGTCTTTGCTTGCCAGAATATCAAGATAGTCACTGCATATCTTGTGGGCAATTTTCCATGCCATGGTTAATTTGTTATCCGCGGCAAAGTTCTCTAATTGAAGGCGTAGGCACTCAGCCAAATCTCTGGCGCCAACACCTGCTGGCTCGAGTTGTTGCAATCGGACCAAGGCTCGCTTGATTTGCTCAAGAGGGCTCCCATCCTCTGGATCCATGTATGTCTTGAGCTCTTCTGCCAAATCTTCTAGGTCAGCATCCAGATAGCCTTGTTCATCAAGGTTTCCGGCAATAAAACCCATGAGGGATTTTTCTTCTGGACTGATGCGCAGCAGCTTGATTTGTGCAATCAAAGAATCAAGTAGGGACTCTGGCAAGCTAATTCTTGAAAGGCGATCATCATCTTCATCGCTGAATTGATTGCTTTTAGATCCACCAAGGCTGCGATGCGATAGTTGCTCTAAAGGTTCTTTTTCTGAAAGACTTGTTTCAGACTCATAGTTAATCAATGGATTTTGTTCAGCCGCCTGAATCAGCTCTTGCTCAAGCTCCATGGCTGAGAGCTGCAATAGCTTGATTGATTGTTGCAGTTGAGGCGTTAAGGCTAGATTTTGTGAGAATCTGAGCTGAAGAGATGCTTTCATGTTACGGTCATTTTAGACCGCCATTACTGTATTGGTACGTTTTTTGCTTTAAAAAATTACATGCGGAAGTTTTCGCCCAGATAGACTTTTCGAACGGCTTCGTTATCAATGATCGAAGAAGGTTTACCGGAGGCCAAAACTTTGCCTTCACTGATGATGTAGGCGTGATCACAAATGCCCAAGGTTTCTCGAACATTGTGGTCGGTGATCAGAACACCAATTTGGCGATCTTTTAAAAATCTCACAATCCTTTGAATTTCACCAACAGCAATTGGATCAACGCCAGCAAACGGCTCATCCAGTAGGATGAATTTAGGCTGTGATGCCAAGGCTCTGGCAATTTCTACTCTTCTACGTTCGCCACCGGACAATGACATGGCCGGATTGCTGCGCAAATGAGAAATCTGTAATTCTTGCAATAGAGAATCTAATCTATCTTGAATTTCTTTTTTGGACAGTGGCTTACCGTTTTCTTCTTGAAGTTCTAGAACAGCTTGAATGTTTTCTTCAACAGTCAGTTTTCTGAACACGGAAGCTTCTTGAGGTAAATACGACAGACCTAGCTTGGCGCGTTCATGGATTGGCAAATGAGTGATGACTTGCCCATTGAGAGTGATTTCTCCGCCGTCAAGCGGCACAAGTCCAACAATCATGTAAAAGGAAGTTGTTTTGCCTGCGCCATTGGGACCTAATAAGCCGACCACTTCACCACTTTTTACTTCAACACCAACTTCAGTAACAACGGTTCTTGCGCCATATTTTTTTTGAAGGCCAGCAGCCGTTAGGGTGGATTGATGAGCGCTCATTATTTTGAAGGTCCTGTTAATTCTTTTCTTCTTGGTGACAAAGTGGATTTCACTGATGCCTTAGAAACCACATTATATTTTTCAGCGTTTCCATCATAATGAATTTTGTCACCATTCAATTGATCTGTGACTCTCGTTCCCGAGATTTGGTTCATTCGAGCTTGTTTTTGAAGGATGGCAATCTCTGTTTTTCCATCATACTCAATTAGCTCGGCAAAGCCCTCAATAAAATCATTGAACCCCGTGTCCCTTTTTTGTCGAAGACTCGCTAGCTCGCCTGGCTTGGCAAAGATGGTGACGTATTGATAGCCTTCTGGATCAATTTTGACTTCAGCTTTTTCGCCTTTGATGATCAGCGAGCCTTTGATCAAAAGAACATTGCGCTCAAGATAATAAATTTGCTTAACGTCATCAAACTGAGCTTTGTCTGAGCTTAAGGCAATGGGTTTGTCTTTATCGGCTTTTTCAGCATGTGCGGGGATGGATAGCAGTCCCAGTGCAATGCCAATGCTCAAACAAAATGAATAGGTGGCTAGGCGAAATCTCACGGGGTATTGCCCTTGGGTTCTGATTCAATGCGTCCTTTGACCTGACCAATCATCGTGAGTTTTTGATGAACGTTGTCAAAAACAGCGCCTTCTTGAGAGGTCATGATTGATAGACCTTGCTCTAGATTCACTGGGCGATTTGTTTTAACGATGTCATCGTTCATGAGAACTGTGAATTTACTCGAGCTCATGAATAACCTGGCACTGCCAGCTTGGTTGGCGGTGGCCGGTTGAGCTGGGCGAGTGAGGCTTGCGTTACCGACCAAGTCTAAGATTGTCATGTCGCCATCTAAAAAACCCTTGTCGGATTTAACAGTGATTGGCGGCTTCGTCTCATGAAATCTTCTTGCGATGGGCCAATCAATTTCTGAGCTGGCATCATCTTCATAGTGAGTCAGTTTTTGACCAACCACACGAAATTTTGTATTGCCTTCAGGCCCCAAGGTGGTGACAACAATGCCATCCATGATGTAGTCGGGAACGTGACGCTTTTGTTTTTCGGCATCTAAATTAGGTTCATTCATTTGAACCATCCAATAAGTGCCCAGGGTCAAGATTGCCATTAACAACATGGGCAAAAACTTTAGAACCTGAGCCATGATTCCCATTGTTACAAAGACTCTTGGAGTAGACGCTGATAGTTATCTTGGGCCACCAAAATCATGTCACAAACTTCACGAACTGCCCCGGCGCCACCTGAGCGCTTTGTGATGAAGTGCACGCGTTTTTTTACTTCATCATGAGCTTGAGCAGGGCAGGCTGAAAAATGAACTTTTGGTAGTACTGATAAATCTGGCCAGTCATCGCCCATGGCAGCGCAATCTGAAAGCTTTAATTTGGTTTGCTCTAGCAATGTCTGTAGGGCTTTGAATTTTTCAGAGACACCCATTTGCACATGCTTGATGCCTAATTCTTTCGCGCGACCTTCGACCATCGGCGAAGTGCGCCCTGTGATGATGGCAACAATCACACCGGTTGACTGAAGTAATTTGATGCCGTGACCGTCTAGGCTGTCAAAAATCTTGAGAGCTTCTTTGCCATCTTGCCCAACCAATAAACTGCCATCAGTTAAAACACCGTCCACATCTAAAACAAGTAGTTTGACGTTCGCAGCACGATCAAGTGCTTGAGGGTGTTCTGTGTATGGGTTGGTGACCATCGGGCTGAATGCGTTAGACATATTAAATAACCTGTGCTGCAAAAAGATCGTGAAGATTGAGGGCGCCCAATAAAACACCTTCAGCATCAACAACCACGAGTTGATTGATGCGGTGGCGCTCCATCATTTCAACAGCTTCAGCTGCTAATAGATCTGGGGAGATTGTTCTTGGGTTCGGTGTCATGGCATCTTTTAAAGATGTTCCTTGAAACTGAATATTCTTTTCGATCAAGCGACGCAAATCACCATCGGTGAAGATACCAACAACTTTTTGAGAGTCATCAATCACTACCGTCATGCCCATGCGCTTGGAGGTAATTTCAAGTAAAGCATCGGTGATGCTTGCTTTGATATTTGTGCGAGGAGCCTCTGCGCCACCTCTCATCACATCACGAACATGGGTGAGTAATTTTCTTCCCAAGTTGCCACCAGGATGTGAGCGTGCAAAATCTTCAGGTTTAAAGCCTCTGGCATCAAGCAATGCAACCGCTAGTGCATCTCCCATGGCCAATGCAGCAGTCGTGCTGGCGGTGGGCGCTAGATTGAGAGGGCACGCTTCTTTTTCGACTGACACATTGATGTGTGAGTCTGCCAATGAAGCCAATGATGATTCTGGATTGCCTGTGAGTGCAATGAGTTTTGCACCAGTTCTTTTGATGATTGGAACGATTGCAGTCAGTTCGCTGGTTTCTCCAGAATTTGAAAATGCCACGAAGACATCATGCTGAGTGACCATGCCTAAATCACCATGACTTGCTTCAGCCGGGTGAACAAAAAAGGCAGGTGAACCAGTGGACGCAAAAGTCGCTGCAATTTTTCTACCAATATGACCAGATTTGCCAATTCCAGAAACCACGATGCGACCTTTGCAAGCTAATAGCAATTCAATCGCATAGGCAAATTTCTCAGCATTTTTTTGCGTGAGATTTTTTTGGAGCGTCAAAATTGCTTCAGCTTCAATGGCCAAAGTTTCTCTAGCCAAATCAATGGCTCGCTGGTTTTGTGCAGAAGTTTGTTGAGTCATGGCTAGAGTATATGTCTTTAGACCTATTTCAATAAGGGGGCCAGGTATTTGCCAGTGTAGCTTTTTGCTACTTTAGCAACTTTTTCAGGGGTGCCAACCGCAATAATTTCGCCGCCACCGCCACCACCTTCTGGGCCCAAATCAATGATCCAGTCGGCTGTCTTGATGACATCCAAATTATGTTCAATGATAACAATGGTGTTGCCATGCTTTTTCAGGGTATGAATCACCTTGAGCAAAAGCTGAATATCATGAAAATGAAGACCGGTGGTGGGCTCATCCAAAATATACAAAGTTCTACCGGTGTCTCGTTTTGAAAGTTCTAGGGAGAGCTTCACACGCTGAGCTTCACCTCCCGATAGGGTGGTGGCACTTTGACCCAGTTTGACGTAACCCAAACCAACATCGAGCAAGGTTTTTAGTTTTCGTTTGACTGTTGGAACTGCCTCAAAAAATTCATGAGCCTGCTCAATGGTCATTGATAAAACTTCGTGAATATTTTTGCCTTTGTAGCGAATATCCAAAGTTTCTCGGTTGTAACGTTTCCCGTGACACACATCGCAAGGAACATAAACATCAGGCAAGAAGTGCATTTCAACTTTTAAGACGCCATCACCTTCACAAGTTTCACAACGACCACCTTTGACGTTGAATGAAAACCTACCGGCTTCATAGCCGCGCTCTCGCGCTGCTGGTACACCAGCAAACAGTTCTCTGATCGGCGTGAAGAGGCCGGTATAAGTGGCAGGGTTTGATCTTGGTGTTCTACCAATAGGAGATTGATCAACGTTGATCACTTTATCAAAGTGCTCTAGACCAATGATTTCTTTGTGTTGCGCTGGCTCTGCATTAGAGCCATAGAGATGCTGAGCAACGGCGTGGTGAAGCGTGTCGTTGATCAAAGTTGATTTGCCTGACCCAGATACGCCTGTTACGCAGGTCAATAATCCCAAAGGAATCTCAATATCAACATTTTTAAGATTGTTTCCTGTGGCACCCAATATTTTTAAAGAGTGCTCTCCCACAGGGGTTCTATTTTTAGGAACCTGAATGGCTTCTTTGCCTGAAAGGTAGGCGCCTGTTAATGAATTTGGATTGGCTTCAATTTCTTTTGGTGTGCCTTCTGCGATGATTTTTCCGCCATGCTCTCCAGCGCCAGGACCAATATCAATCACATGGTCTGAAGCTCTGATCATGTCTTCATCGTGCTCAACCACCAAGACTGAATTACCTAAATCTCGCAGGTGCTTGAGCGTGCCAATGAGTCGGTCGTTGTCGCGCTGATGCAGGCCAATAGATGGTTCATCCAATACGTACATGACGCCAGTTAAACCAGAACCAATTTGGGAGGCCAATCGAATGCGCTGCGCTTCTCCGCCTGAAAGAGTATCTGCGCTTCTATCTAAAGACAAATAATTCAAACCAACATCATTGAGAAAGCTAAGACGCGCACCAATTTCAGAAATGATTTTTCCTGCAATTTCTTTTTTGGCACCTTTTAATTCCAAAGAGAGGAAGTAGTCGCGTGCTTGACCCAAGGGTAAGTTGCTGACTTCATAAATGGCCCGAGCTTGTTTGCCATCGCCCACTTTGACGTTTCTGGCTTCAGTTCTTAAGCGCGTCCCTTCGCAACTTGGGCAGGGTTTGTTGTTTTGATATTTTGCGAGTTCTTCTCTCACTGTTGGAGAGTCGGTTTCTCTGTAGCGCCGCTCGAAGTTCGCCACAATTCCTTCGAAAGCATGCTCTCGAATAACAACCTTACCTTTTTCGTTTAAATACTCAAACGGAATGTCTTCATTGTTAGATCCAAACAGCAGTAGTTCTTGAGCTTTTTTTGGCAACTCTTCAAATGGAGCTTCCAAGTCAAACTTCGCATGCTTGGCAAGATTCTGTAGCAATCTAAAGTAGAACTGATTGCGACGATCCCATCCTTTGATGGCGCCTGAAGCAAGGGATAGCTCAGGGTGAGCCACTACACGCTTGGGATCAAAAAAGCTGATGTGACCTAAGCCATCACAACTAGGACAAGCCCCCATGGGGTTGTTGAATGAAAATAATCTTGGCTCTAATTCTTGTAAAGAGTAAGAACAAACAGGGCAGGCAAACTTACTTGAAAAAAGCTGCTCTTTATCAGTGTCCATTTCAAGCGCGATTGCTCTGCCATCGGCCAAGCGCAAAGCGGTTTCAAAAGACTCGGCCAAGCGCTGCTGAATGTCGGCCTTTATTTTGATGCGGTCAACGACCACATCAATCGTGTGCTTTTCGTTTTTTACTAACTTTGGCAATTCATCGACTTCATAAATTTTTGCTTTGTTATGCAAAGCAGTGCCGCCACCTGAGCGAATCCGAAAACGCACAAACCCTTGTGCTTGCAAGTCTTCAAATAGATCGACGTGCTCGCCTTTTCTTTCGCTCACAACGGGCGCCAAGATCATTAGCTTGGTGTCTTCAGGCATTGACATGACCGCATCCACCATTTGCGAAACACTCTGAGCTTCTAGTGGTAGCTGATGTTCTGGGCAATGTGGTGTGCCGGCGCGTGCAAAAAGCAAACGCAAATAATCATGTATTTCTGTCACGGTACCCACAGTTGAGCGTGGGTTATGACTGGTCGCTTTTTGTTCAATAGAAATGGCAGGAGATAAACCTTCGATAGAGTCAACGTCTGGTTTTTCCATCAACTGCAAAAATTGACGAGCATAGGCAGACAAAGATTCGACATAACGTCGTTGTCCTTCGGCATAAAGCGTATCGAAAGCCAAAGAACTTTTACCCGATCCAGATAGGCCAGTTAAGACAACCAACTGGTTTCTAGGAATATCGAGATTGATATTTTTAAGGTTGTGGGTGCGTGCACCCCTAATTTTTATCGTATCCATGATTTTTCTCTGCGTAACCAGTTAATATAGCTCTTCTTTATGGAAAAAACAGAACTTCGCGCATCTTTGGCTTTGGCCGGCATCTTTGCTCTACGCATGTTGGGGCTATTTTTAATCCTGCCGGTCTTTAGTATGCACGCCAAAGGCTTACCAGGCGGTGATCAAGCCCTATTGGTGGGCTTGGCATTGGGGGTCTATGGCCTCGTTCAGGCTTGCCTGCACATCCCATTGGGAATGCTTTCTGATAAGTACGGTCGAAGACCAGTGGTTGTGGCCGGGCTTTTATTGTTTGTTTTAGGCGCCGTGATAGCGGGTAGCCAGGACGATTTAATGTGGATCATCGTGGGGCGTGCGATTCAAGGTGCGGGTGCTGTTTCAGCGGCTGTTACAGCATGGTTAGCAGATTTAACTAAGGAAGAGACCCGCACAAGAGCAATGGCCATGGTTGGAGGCAGTATTGCCCTGACATTTGCCATATCTTTGGTATTGGCCTCCCCGCTGCATGAATCGATTGGCTTGGATGGCATGTTCTATCTGATGGCTGTTTTGGGCATTGGGGCTATTTTGTTAGCCTTGTTCGTGGTTCCACAGCAAGAAAAGTCAAACACGCCATTCACAGCGAAGTTTTCTGATGTTTTCTTTAATGCTGATTTATTGAGATTGAACTTTGGGGTGTTTGCTTTGCATGCAGCCCAAATTGCTTTATTTTTGACCTTGCCAAGATTGTTGGTGAAAGCTGACTTGCCTTTGGTTTCTCACTGGCATTTGTATTTACCTGCTGTGTTGATTTCTTTTGCTTGTATGGCACCCATCATCATGATGAGCGAAAGAAGAAAGCGCATGAAACCAGCATTCATCTTCGGCATTGTTTCTATGATGATTGCTCAGTTGATGATTGCCAGCTTTGACACCTTGCCAGCTCTTGCAACAGCAGTACTGATTTATTTCATTGGCTTTAATATTTTGGAAGCGATGCAACCATCCTTGGTTTCTCGTTGGGCGAGTCAAGCCAAAGGAACTGCCTTGGGCATCTACAACACCACTCAATCGATTGGTTTATTCATTGGTGGCTTGGGCGGAGGCTGGTTATTGCAATGGGGTGGTGAATCGAGTGTTTTTTACGCTTGCGCTGCATTGATTTTTGCCTGGCTTATAATCGCTTCATCGATGAGAGAGTTACCTCCAAAGGTTAGCTCACCAACTTAATTCGATCAATTTCTTCGGTACAACAAACTTTTCTTCGGGAGACAAAAATGGCATCAGTTAATAAAGTAATCATTGTGGGTAATGTTGGCCGTGATCCAGAAACTCGTCGCCTACCAAGTGGTGACGCAGTGACAAATATTTCAATCGCTACCACTGATCGTTATCGCGACAAGCAATCTGGCGAGATGCGTGAAAACACTGAATGGCATCGCGTTGCATTCTTTGGCAAGGTGGCTGAGGTTGCAGAGAAATACCTCAAAAAAGGTTCACAGGTTTATGTAGAAGGCCGTTTACGAACACGTAAATGGACTGATCAAAGCGGTCAGGAAAAATACTCTACAGAAATCGTTGCTGAAACAATGCAAATGTTAGGTGGTAAGGCCCCTGGTTCTTCTGATGGCAGTATGCCAAGCCAAGGCTCGTCTGCTTCATCTGCACCAAGATCATCTGCACCGATGAGCAGCCCAAGCATCAGTGATATCGACGACGATATTCCGTTTTAATTATTGACGTGAGTGACGGACATTGTCTGGCCACTCAGCGTTGTAATCAGCTCTGAATGGGTTGATATCAATGCCGCCTCTGCGTGTGTATCGGGCATAAACCGATAGCTTGCTAGGGCGGCATTTTTCTTTGATGTCCATGAAGATTTTTTCAACGCAATGCTCATGAAACTCGTGATGTTCTCTGAATGAGATCAAGTAGCGCAGTAAACCTTCTTCATCAATGCTTGGACCAACGTAGTTAATCTGAATACTTGCCCAATCAGGTTGAGCAGTCACTGGGCAGTTAGAGCGCAGCAGATGGCTCACCAGTGATTCTTCAACGATGCCAAGGCTTGTGTCTGATGAGAGTAATGCAGCATCTGGCAATTGCTTGGGATCAATCTCTAAATCCAGTCGATCCAACAATTTTCCGGTCATCTCTTTCATGCCTTTGGTGCATTGCTGTTCTGGCGCATTTAATTGCACAGAAACACTGGCACCAGCAGCTTTCGATAAATCATTCTTGAGTGTTTGAATTAATTCTTCATTTGATTGAAAGCAATGATTGTTCAAGCTGTTGAGATACAGCTTCCATGATTTTGATTCAATGATGTTTGGTGAATTGGCTGGAACAAAAAAGGTTGTAATCGCCAGCTGAGGCTTTCCTTTCGCGTTCAACCAACTGAGCTCATAAGCGTTCCAAATATCAATGCCAAAGAATGGTGGCTCAGCATTTTTAATTCCAATCTTTAGTCTATTGTCAGTTCTTGAGATTGGAAAAAGAAGTTCGGGGCTGTATTGATTTGGGTTGTCAGAGTTTTTACCCAGTGGGGCTTGATCTAGAGAGCTCATGTGTTTATTTGATTTGATTGGCAATGCCAGAAAGAACCTGACCTGTTGGGGCAACATCTGATGCTAATTCGCAGTGACCCAGTTGATCGTCAAAGAAAAAGTCTGGTTGAAATTCTTTTAAAAAATCTTTTTTAGCTAAACCGCCAAGAAACATCGCTTCATCAACGGTGACGCCCCAAGCCATCAAAGTTCTGATGGCGCGCTCGTGGGCAGGGGCTGATCGGGCTGTGACCAAAGCAGTTCTGATCTTCATTGACTGGCCAGATTTTTTGGCAGACACCTGAAGGCGATGCAGTGCTTCTAATAAAGGTTTGAATGGACCTGGCGGCAAGGGCGTTTCAACTTTGTGGCTTTCGTGCGCAACAAATGCATCAAGCCCCTTGGCTTGAAAAACTCTTTCGGCTTCATCTGAAAATAAAACCGCATCACCGTCAAAAGCAATACGTATTTCATCAGGATTTGATTCGGCGAGCTGCTTACTTTGAGGAAACACCATGGCTGCAGGAAAGCCAGCGTCCAATGTCGCGCGCACATCATCAGCATTGGCTGATAAGAAAAGATTGGCCTGCAAAGATTTTAAGTAGTGATATGGTGCGCGACCTCGTGTGAAGACGCCACGCTCAATTGCTAGGCCAGCGTTTTTAGCAGAGCGAAAAACTCTCAAGCCGCTCACGGGGTCATTTCTAGAAAGAATCACGACTTCCACATTTTGTTGACCACCCTCGTTAAAGGTCAGTAACTTCTTGACCAATGGGTAGGCAACGCCAGGTTTGGCGGGCTGATCAATTCTGTTTAATTGAAGTTGCATGTAGGCGCTGTCATCACTCGCTTCAAATATTTGATTCTCTTCTTCAAAATCAAATAAAGCTCGTGAGGAAATGGCGACAACTAATTTGCCTTCAAGTGAAAACGCCATGCTTATGCCAAGAAAAGTTTGTAAGCAGGGTTATCGCTTTCATCCCAGTGTGGGTAGCCAAGCCCCGCTAAAAATTTCTTCAATTCTTTTTTATCGCTCGCTGGCACTTGCATGCCAATCAAAATGCGCCCGTAATCTGCGCCATGATTTCGGTAGTGGAACAAGCTGATGTTCCAGTTGGGCGCCATGCTGGTTAAGAATTTCATCAAAGCACCAGGCTTCTCTGGGAACTCAAAGCGATAAAGCAGTTCATTCTTTGCTAACTGTGAACGCCCACCCACCATGTGGCGCAAGTGTGACTTGGCCAATTCATCTTGAGTCAAATCGATGGTGTTAAAGCCTGACTTGGTGAATGATTTGGCAATCACTGCGCTATCAGTGGCTTTTTGCGTGGCGATGCCAACGAAAATATGAGCTTGATCAGCATCGGCAATGCGATAGTTAAATTCTGTGACATTGCGTTCACCCAACAGTTCGCAGAAACGCTTGAATGAGCCTCTTTGCTCCGGAATGGTGACGGCAAAAACAGCTTCTTTGGATTCACCAACTTCAGCTCGTTCAGCAACGAATCGGAGTCGATTGAAGTTGATGTTCGCGCCGCAGGCAACTGCAACCAAAGTTTGGTTCTTGCACTTCTCGCGCTCAACGTATGCCTTTAGACCGGCCAAAGCAAGCGCTCCAGCAGGTTCTAGAATGCTGCGCGTATCGGTGAAGACATCGTTGATGGCTGCACAGATAGCGTCTGTATCAACAGTGATGATCTCATCGACCACTTGCTGGCAAAGTCTAAAAGTTTCTTTACCAACCAATTTGACGGCGGTACCGTCTGAAAAAAGACCGACATCTTTTAATTCAACTCGGCGACCAGCTTCCAAGGATTTCTTCATGGCATCAGAGTCAACGGTTTGAACGCCGATGACCTTGATTTCTGGACGGATGGCTTTGATGTAAGCGCCAACACCAGCAATTAATCCACCACCGCCGATGGCTAAGAAAATTGCATCAATGGGCTCTTGGTGTTGTTGCAGAATCTCCATGGCAATTGTTCCCTGACCTGCAATGACGTCTGGGTCATCAAAGGGATGAACAAATGTGAGTTGATGCTTCTTTTCAAGAGACAGGGCATGTTGATAAGCGTCGCTGTAAGAATCGCCATGCAAAACAATTTTGACGGAGCTGCCGCCGCGAGCGCTTACTGCGTCAATTTTTACTTGTGGCGTGGTTGTCGGCATCACGATGATGGCTTTGCAGTTCAATTTTGCTGCAGCCAAAGCCACACCTTGGGCATGGTTGCCTGCTGATGCGGCAATCACCCCACGTTTAAGGTCGGCAGGGCTCAAATGAGCCATTTTGTTGTAAGCCCCTCTTAACTTAAATGAAAAAACCGGTTGGTTATCTTCTCTTTTAAGTAAAACCTTGTTTTTAATGCGCTCAGAAAGGTGCGAAGCTAGTTCAAGCTCTGTTTCTCGGGCAACGTCGTAGACCTTGGCGGTCAATATTTTTCTTAAATAATCTTTAGGCATCCTGTGAGCGTATCACGGCAAAAGCCTAAAATGATCAAACATGGATACCAATTTACATAATTTTTTGGTTTGGCTTTCTCTGCCCACGGTGGGTTTGCCGGCTGTTTTTTCAATTTCATTTGTATCGGCAACCCTTTTGCCATTGGGTTCAGAGCCGGTCTTATTTGGTTACATCAAATTAAACCCTGACATGTTCTGGCCGGCAGTTTTTGTGGCGACGATTGGTAATACCCTCGGGGGCATGCTGAATTGGTTGATGGGTTTTGGCGCCAACAAGGCGCAAGAGAAGCTTTTAGGCCCCAGAGACCATAAATTATTGGGCTGGTTCGAGAAACTAGGCCCCCCAGCTCTCTTGCTATCTTGGTTACCCATCGTTGGGGACCCTCTGTGCGCGGTCGCGGGTTGGCTCAGGCTGCCATGGCTGCCATGCATGATTTACATGGCCATCGGTAAGTTTTTACGTTACGTCACCATGACTTACGTCTTATTGCTGATTCCGGGGGAGTTTTGGACGACCATTGGCCGTTGGCTTGGTTTCCTTTGATGACCTTGTTCTATTTAAGGTCACAAAGGGGCTTCAGGAAGAATAAGGCGAAGATCTCGATAGTCCTTTAAAATGGCTTTTTAGTTAAAAGTGATGATATGAACGCACCTTTGCCACTCCACAGCATGACAGAGCATCCTCAAAATGCTCCTCGTTTGCGTGAAATACCCTACAACTACACATCTTTCTCAGACAGAGAGATTGTTATCCGTTTATTGGGTGAGGAAGCTTGGCAAATTCTTGACGAACTTCGGTCTGGAAGAAAAACTGGGCGTTCAGCCAGAATGCTTTACGAAGTATTGGGTGACATCTGGGTTGTTCAGCGCAATCCTTACCTACAAGACGATCTTTTAGATAATCCTGGCCGTCGCAAGCAATTGATCGAAGCATTGCATCATCGCCTAAGAGAAGTTCAGAAGAGAATGACCACTGATTTGGCCGACAAGGTTGGCAAATTGGTTGATAGCGCCAAACTTGCTGTTGAACAATTCAACGCTGAGTTTGATCGTGTTGCTCTTTTGCGCAAACGCGTTCGCAAAGTTTTAGGCAAGTTCACCGCAGCCGACAATATTGCTTACGACGGTTTGGCTCGCGTTTCTCATGTGACTGATGCAACTGATTGGCGTGTTGAATACCCATTCGTTGTTTTAACGCCTGATACTGAAGAAGAAATTCCTAACCTGGTCAAAGGTTGTATTGAGCTGGGTCTGACCATCATTCCTCGCGGAGGTGGTACTGGATACACAGGTGGAGCAATTCCTTTGTCTCCAATGTCAGCTGTTATCAATACAGAAAAGCTTGAAACTCTTGGTCCTGTTGAGATGATGCGTTTACCAGGCTTGAGTGAAGAGGTTGCCACAATCTATTCTGGCGCCGGAGTTGTTACCAAGCGAGTTTCTGATGCAGCAGATAAATCCGGCAATGTTTTTGCTGTAGATCCTACGTCTGCTGAAGCCAGCTGTATTGGTGGAAATATCGCCATGAATGCGGGTGGTAAAAAAGCTGTTTTGTGGGGCACTGCTCTTGATAACTTAGCGTCATGGAGAATGGTAGATCCTGACGGCAACTGGTTAGACATTGAGCGCATTGGTCACAACATGAGCAAGATTCATGATGTCGACTTCGCTACTTTCAAATTGGTTTGGTCAGATGGCTCATATGCTCCTGGTCAAAAAGTAATCAAGACTGAAGAATTGAAAATTGAAGGTAAGACCTTCCGTAAAGAAGGCCTTGGTAAGGATGTGACTGATAAATTTTTATCAGGTTTGCCAGGTATTCAAAAAGAAGGTTGTGATGGCTTGATCACGAGTGCAAGATGGGTCTTGCATCGCATGCCGAAGCAAATTCGCACAGTTTGTTTGGAGTTCTTTGGTCAAGCGCGCGATGCTATTCCAAGCATCGTTGAAATCAAAGCTTACTTAGATCAACAAACCAAACAAGGCGGCGCTATTTTGGCTGGCCTTGAGCATTTGGATGAGCGCTATCTAAAAGCAGTTGGCTACGCTACCAAGTCAAAGCGCAATGTATTGCCAAAAATGGTTTTGATTGGCGACATCGTTGGTGATGATGAGAACGCTGTGGCGATGGCTGCCAGCGAAGTGATTCGCATGGCCAACACAAGAGTTGGTGAAGGTTTCGTTGCTGTGAGCGCAGAGGCTCGCAAGAAATTTTGGTTAGACCGCTCAAGAACTGCTGCTATTGCAAGGCACACCAACGCATTCAAAGTGAATGAAGACGTTGTGATCCCACTTGATCGCATGGGTGAGTACACCGATGGTATCGAGCGCATCAACATTGAACTGTCTTTGAAAAATAAGCTTCAGCTTTTGAGTGAGCTTGAGAGTTTCCTTCAGCAAGGTAATTTACCGCTAGGTAAGTCAGAAGATGGCGACGTGCCTGAGGCTGATTTGCTTGAGGGCCGCGTTTCTCAGGCTTTGCAATTGATTGCTTCAGTTAGACAAGAGTGGTTGGGTTGGTCAAAGAATATGGATCAGCACTTCTCAGCCTTGCAAGACAGAAGTTTGCGCGCTTCATGGAAGCTTCAAGTCAGAGCTGAGTTAAGAAATATATTCAGTGGTGTTCCGTTCGATCCTATCTTGAAAGAGTGCGAAGCAATCCATAAGAAGGTTCTTCGCAGTCGTGTATTCGTGGCTTTGCACATGCATGCTGGTGACGGCAACGTGCACACGAACATTCCTGTGAATTCTGATAATTACGACATGCTTCAAGATGCTCATCAATCCGTTGATCGCATCATGAAGTTAGCAAGATCTTTGAATGGTGTGATTTCAGGTGAGCACGGTATTGGTATTACCAAACTCGAATATCTAACCGAAGCAGAGATCAAAGACTTTAGATCTTATAAGTTGAGAATTGACCCAGAAGGTCGTTTCAATAAAGGCAAGTTAATGCAGGGCGCCGATTTGAGAAATGCCTACACGCCAAGTTTTGGATTGATGGGTCATGAATCTCTCATCATGCAGCAAAGTGATATTGGTGATATCGCAACGAGCATCAAAGATTGCTTGCGTTGCGGAAAATGTAAACCTGTTTGCGCGACGCACGTGCCACGCGCTAATTTGTTGTACAGCCCACGCAACAAAATTTTGGCCACCTCTTTGTTGGTGGAAGCCTTCTTGTATGAAGAACAAACCAGACGTGGTGTTTCAGTCAAACATTGGGAAGCCTTTGATGACGTCGCCGCACACTGCACGGTTTGTCATAAGTGTTTAACGCCATGCCCAGTGAAAATTGATTTTGGTGATGTCACCATGAATATGCGTAACTTGTTGCGCAAGATGGGACAGAAGAAATTCAATCCAGGTGCAGCGGCTGCCATGTTCTTCTTGAATGCCACCAACCCTGAAACGATTCAATTGACCAGAAAGTTAATGATCGATTGGGGTTATAAAGCTCAGCGTTTGGCGCATGATTTATTGAAGAAGTTTGCCAAGGCGCAAACTGCCAAGCCTCGTTCAACTGTGACGAAGCCGCCAATCCAAGAGCAGGTGATTCATTTCATCAATAAAAAGATGCCGGGCAATTTGCCGAAGAAGACTGCCAGAGCTTTACTAGACATTGAAGATTCTGATGTGGTGCCTATCATCAGAAATCCACAAACAACTTCTGTTGATACAGAAGCAGTGTTCTATTTCCCTGGTTGTGGATCCGAAAGATTGTTCTCTCAAGTAGGTTTGGCAACGCAAGCCATGTTGTGGCACGCTGGTGTTCAAACTGTTTTGCCTCCAGGTTATTTGTGCTGCGGTTACCCGCAAAGAGGTTCTGGTGATTTTGATAAAGCAGACAAGATCATCACGGATAATCGCGTACTTTTCCATCGCATGGCCAATACGTTGAATTACTTGGACATCAAGACAGTCGTTGTTTCTTGTGGCACTTGTTATGACCAGTTGGCAGGCTACGAGTTTGAGAAGATTTTCCCTGGCTGCAGAATCATTGATATCCATGAGTTCTTGTTAGAAAAGGGTATCAAGTTAGAAGGCGCTAAGGGCGTGAGATACATGTATCACGACCCATGTCACAGCCCAATGAAACTTCAGGACCCATTGAAGACTGTGAATAGCTTGGTCACAACTGAAGATGGTAAAGCTATTGCCAAGAATGAGCGTTGCTGTGGCGAATCTGGCACATTGGCTGTCACTCGTCCGGACATCTCTTCTCAAGTTCGTTTCCGTAAAGAAATCGAAATGAAAAAAGGTGCGGATGAGTTAAGAAGTGATTTTGATGGTCAAGTCAAAATCTTGACGAGCTGCCCTTCATGTTTGCAGGGCTTGTCACGCTATGACGAAGACTCTGGCACCAAAGCAGATTACATCGTGGTTGAGATGGCCAATCATTTGCTAGGCGCTAATTGGATGGCTGATTATGTGAAGAGCGCCAATTCAGGCGGTATTGAAAGAGTATTGGTTTAATCATGAGCTCAACAGAAAAAGCACCATTGCCTCAGAACATCATCGTTCATCAGCAGTCCAAAGTTTTGGAGTTGGCTTATGAGAACAAAACGTATCAGTTGCCGTTTGAATTTTTAAGAGTATGGTCTCCGTCTGCTGAAGTCAGAGGCCATGGCGTTGGTCAAGAAACTTTGCAAACCGGTAAGCGTGATGTTTTGATCAATAACATTGAACAAGTTGGTCATTACGCCATCAAGCCAGTGTTCTCTGATGGACATGACTCAGGCATCTTCAGCTGGGACTACCTTTATGAGATGTGCACCAATCAAGAAGAAATGTGGCAAGACTATCTAGACCGAATGGAACAAGCCGGTGCTAGCAGAGATATTGCAATGGTGAAGGATGAACCGCGCTCTTGTGGGCATTAATTAATCATGGCACAAACACATTTTGGTTATAAAACAGTTGATGAAACTGAAAAGGCAAGCAAGGTTGCTGAGGTGTTTCATTCTGTAGCAAATAAGTACGACATCATGAACGATTTGATGTCGGGTGGTTTGCATCGTCTATGGAAGCATTTCACCATTAGTAAAGCTGCGGTGAGACCTGGTCAAAAAGTTTTGGATATTGCTGGTGGTACGGGTGACCTATCCTTGAGTTTTGCAAAATCAGTTGGTCTTGAGCGTGAAACAGGTGGTCAGGTTTGGTTAACCGATATCAATGCTTCAATGCTAGGTTTTGGCTGTAATCGCTTAATTGATAAAGGCTACTATTTGCCATGCGTTCAGGTGGATGCTGAGCAAATACCTTTCCCGAATAATTATTTTGATTTGACCACTGTTGCGTTTGGTCTTCGAAACATGACACACAAAGAAGTTGCTCTAAAAGAAATGTTAAGAGTGATCAAGCCAGGTGGCAAAGCCATGGTTTTGGAGTTTTCTAAGCCGGTGGATGCCTTGAAGCCAATCTATGATGCTTATTCATTCAAAATACTTCCATGGCTTGGCGAGAAGGTTGCTGGTGACTCAGAGAGTTACCGTTATCTTGCAGAATCAATTCGCATGCACCCAGATCAAGAAACTTTAAAAACCATGATGGAAAGTGTGGGATTTGACAAGGTTGAATACCACTCCCTTACTGGTGGTATTGTTGCGTTGCATATTGGTTATAAATACTGATACTTACCGATTTTTGAGAGGTTAAACATGTTGAAAAAGAGTTTTGTTTATTTAGTTCTTTCTTCCTTTGTCTTGATGGGCACATCATTTGATGCTGAAGCCAAGCGCATGGGCGGTTCCAAAAGCATGGGTAAACAGTCTCAAAGTGTTACTCAAAAGCAACAGGCAGCACCTGCTCAGCCAGCTCAAGCTCCTGCAGCAGCTCCTGCTTCTGCGGCTAAGCCAGCGGCTGCACCTGCTGCAGCTCAGCCGAAAAAAGGTTTTGGTATGGGCGGCATTCTAGGTGGCTTAGCTGCTGGTTTGGGCCTTGGTTGGTTGCTATCTCATTTTGGTTTGGGTGAGGCAGCTGCATCATTTTTAATGGGCTTTTTGATGATTGCCGCTGTTGCGATGATCGGTCTTTGGTTATTTAGACGTTTTGCTAATAACGGTCAGGCAAGCTATAAGGCAAGTCCTGCTGGCGGAGCCCCATGGGAAAACCAACAGCGCTTTGAGCGTCAAGAGCCAGTGAATGTCAGCTCATCAGCATCTCCAGTGATTGAAGCGGCTGCAACAGAGATTGCAATCAAAGACTTTGATCAAGAGTCTTTTTTGCTCAATGCAAAAAAACATTTTGTGCATTTACAAGAAGCTTGGGATCGTGGCGATTTAGAGAAGTTGAGAGAGTTTGCGACGCCAGAAATGTTTGCAGAACTTAATCAAGATCTTCAAGCCCGTGCAACTGAGCAGAATCGTACTGAAGTATTAACGATCGAAGCTGATTTATTGGGCGTTGAATCATTGCAGGATGTTTATTTGGCCAGCGTTCGTTTCTCAGGAATGATTCGTGAGCAAGCAGATGGCCCAGCTGAGTCTTTCGTTGAGGTTTGGAATTTGACCAAGCCTGTTAACGGTCAAGGTGGTTGGGTGTTGGCTGGTATTCAACAGTTGGTCTGATCTGAAAACGATCGTACATGCTTTAAATTATTTACTGGCCCAAGAAACTTGGGCCAGTGATCTTTTACAAAAGCAAAAAAATAAAACAATCAAATTAGTTTTACCGGTGGTTGAAATGTCCTTGGTCATTAATGATCAAGGACTTTTTGCTTTGGCAGATCAATCACCCATTGAGCCAAATGTCACTTTAACGATTGGCCCAGAGGTTTTTAATGCTTATATTGCTGGCGGTAAAGATGCCGCTGTTAAGCACGTGAAAGTATCGGGTGATGTGGACTTGGCTCAAGCTGTTTCAACTC
This sequence comes from Polynucleobacter sp. MWH-CaK5, assembly GCF_018687615.1. Lineage (NCBI taxonomy): Bacteria > Pseudomonadati > Pseudomonadota > Betaproteobacteria > Burkholderiales > Burkholderiaceae > Polynucleobacter > Polynucleobacter sp. MWH-CaK5. The sequence goes on along the minus strand of NZ_CP061299.1, from coordinate 1,539,198 downwards.
TGGCAGGCCAATTGCGCTGGGAAGCTGAGGAAGACTTATCAAAGCTGGTGGGTGATCCTATGGCGCATAGAATCATGCAAGCAGCCAAGCAAAGTAAGCAATTTGGACAAAATGTACTTCAGGATGTTGGCACTAGCGTTTTAGAATATCTTATTCATGAAAAACCAACGCTTGTTAAAAGAGAAGAATTAGTGCGCCATAAAGATGAAATAAGACGTTTACGCGATGATGTTGAACGCATTGAAAAGCGTATTGAACGTTTGCTAGAGAGGACCTTGTGAAACAATTTTTTAGATTGTTCAAGATCCTTTACACGATTTGGCGTTTTGGTCTTTTAAGAATAGTCAGAGACAGTCTGAAGCCTGGCTTGGTCAAAGTGATTTTGACGGGTATTTCTTGGACAACGCCAACGGGCTATACGCGTGGAGAAAGTCTTCGTTTAGCTTTAGAAGCTTTGGGCCCTATCTTTGTTAAGTTTGGCCAAGTCTTATCAACTCGCAGAGACCTCTTGCCTTTAGATGTGGCTGATGAGTTGGCCAAGTTGCAAGATCAAGTTCCGCCATTCTCCCAATCTAAATCAATTGAGCTGATTGAACTATCTTTAGGTAAAAAATTATCAGAAGTCTTTCTGTCCTTTGATGAAAAACCTGTCGCGAGTGCTTCTGTTGCCCAAGTTCACTTTGCCGTGCTGAAGGGAACAGAAAAGTATCCTGAGTGGCAGGGTAAAGAGGTGGCCATCAAAGTCTTACGCCCCGGCATTTTGCCAATCATTGAAAGTGACTTGGCACTTTTGCGGGTCTTGGCTTCTTTGGTCGAGAAATTATGGCGAGACGGTAAGCGTTTAAAGCCACGAGAGAACGTTGATGAATTTGATACTTATTTGCACGATGAGTTAGATCTAACGCGCGAAGCATCAAACGCTAGTCAGCTGCGCAGAAATTTTGAAGGATCTAAAAAGCTGATCATCCCTGAAATGTACTGGGATCTGTGTGGCATCAACGTCATGGTGATGGAGAGAATGCACGGCATTCCAATTTCTCGCCTAGATGATCTTCGTGCCGCTGGAATTGATTTTAAAAAATTAGCCTCTGATGGTGTCGAGATATTTTTTACCCAAGTGTTTCATGATGGTTTTTTCCACGCAGACATGCATCCTGGCAATATTTTTGTGAGCGTTGCGCCTGAAACTTTTGGACGTTATATCGCTCTAGACTTTGGCATTGTTGGTGCTTTGTCAGAAACAGACAAAAATTACTTAGCGCACAATTTTTTAGCATTCTTTAATCGCAACTACAGACGTGTTGCTGAATTGCACATCGAGTCTGGTTGGGTTCCTGCAGATACCCGAGTAGAAGAGTTAGAAGGTGCAGTGCGAGCTGTTTGTGAGCCTTATTTTGATCGTCCATTAAAGGAAATCTCATTAGGCATTGTGCTGATGAGACTGTTCCAAGCCTCGCGACGCTTTAATGTTGAAATTCAACCGCAATTGACCTTGTTGCAAAAAACACTACTGAATGTGGAAGGCTTGGGCCGTCAATTGGATCCTGATATGGATTTATGGAAAACGGCAAAACCAGTATTGGAGCGATGGGTTGATCAACAAATCGGCATCAGGGGTTTCATTGATCGAATCAAATCAGAAGCTCCACTATGGGCTAAGTTAGTGCCCACTATCCCAAGATTGCTTGCCCAATGGTTAGAGGCTAATCAAAAACAAGGAAATACTTCTGATCACGAGCTGATGTTGAAGTTAGTCCTGGAACAGCAAAAGACAAAAAAGCTGATTTGGGGAAGTATTCTTTTCATGGGCGGTCTTTTGGGTGGAACCTTATTTACGCTCAGTTGGCTAAGCTAAGCCCTATAATTTAAGGCTCCATGAAAAAATATTTTATTGCCGGCATCTTAGTTTGGACTCCATTGGCCGTCACCATTTGGGTGATGACTTGGGGCCTTTCTGTTTTGGATGGCGTCTTCGGTTCGGTGATCTCAGCATTGATGGCAGTTTTGCCAGTCGACTTAACCCCTGCATTGAAATCATTCAGAAACTTACCGGGCGTAGGTATTTTGATTGTGATTGCTGTGATTTTGGTAACTGGTATTGTCGCTGCTAATTTTGCAGGTCAATGGTGGATCCGCTTATGGGATCAAATCATTGCTCGCATCCCAATCGTTAAATCAATTTATTCAAGCGTTAAACAAGTTTCAGGAACACTTTTTTCAAGCAAGGGCAATGCCTTTAGAAAAGCAGTGTTGATTCCTTATCCACGCAATGGATCTTGGACAATTGCATTTGTCACAGGTAATCCTGCAGAAGAAGTTGCCGGTAAGTTAAGTGGCGAGCACGTTAATGTGTTTTTGCCAACAACCCCTAACCCAACCTCTGGGTTTTTTATGATTGTTCCTCGTGCGGACATCATCGAGTTGGATATGGGCGTTGAAGAAGCCTTGAAGCACATTGTTTCAATGGGCTCAGTAGCCCCTCTCAATCATTCAGTCACATCAGCAAAGTAGGAAGTTTTATGTCAATGCGCAGTCATCAATGTGGCCAAGTCACAGAATCATTAATCGGTCAGGAAGTAACCTTGGCAGGTTGGGTAAACCGTCGACGTGATCATGGCGGAGTTATTTTTATCGACTTAAGAGATAGAGATGGTTTTGTTCAGGTTGTTTGTGATCCTGATCGCAAAGAAATGTTCTCGATTGCTGAGCAAGTGCGTAATGAGTATTGCGTGCAAATCAAAGGCTTGGTGCGTGCGCGTCCAGCCGGTACTGAAAACAATGACTTGGTCAGCGGTAAGGTTGAATTGTTGTGCCACGAATTAAATATCTTGAATGCCTCTGTAACGCCGCCGTTCCAGTTGGAAGATGACAACCTATCTGAAACCACACGTTTGACTCATCGTGTCTTGGATTTGCGTCGTCCGCAAATGCAAAAGAATTTACGCCTTCGTTACAACGTTGCGATTGAAACAAGAAAATATTTAGATCAAGCGGGCTTCATTGATATTGAAACTCCGATGTTGACCAAGAGCACTCCTGAGGGAGCTAGAGATTACTTGGTGCCTTCAAGAGTTCATGATGGCCAGTTCTTTGCCTTGCCGCAATCACCACAGTTGTTTAAGCAATTATTGATGGTGGCAGGCTTTGACCGCTACTATCAAATCACCAAGTGTTTCAGAGATGAAGACCTAAGAGCTGATCGTCAACCTGAATTTACTCAGATCGACTGTGAAACAGCATTCTTAGATGAATATGAAATACGTGATCTTTTTGAAAACATGATTCGTCATATTTTCAAAACAGTGATGAATGTTGAGTTAGCAAATCCATTCCCAGTCATGCCTTATTCAGAGACCATGGCGCGCTTCGGATCAGACAAGCCTGATTTGCGAGTGAAGCTTGAGTTCACTGAGTTGACTGATGTGATGAAGGATGTTGATTTCAAGGTTTTCTCAGGCCCTGCTAATCAAGACAATGGTCGCGTGGTTGGTTTGAGAGTTCCTGGTGGCTCAGTGATTAGCCGCAGTGATATTGATGATTACACTCAATTCGTGTCAATTTATGGCGCTAAAGGTTTGGCTTGGATCAAGGTCAACGAGATCGCCAAGGGCCGTGATGGATTGCAATCTCCGATTGTTAAAAATCTTCATGATGCAGCGATTGCTGAAATCCTTAAGAGAACTGAAGCAAAAGATGGCGACATCATTTTCTTCGGCGCTGATAAAGCCAAAGTGGTCAATGATGCAATCGGTGCCTTGCGCTTAAAGATTGGTCATTCTGCTTGGGCCAAAGAAAACGGTTTAATGGAACAAACTTGGCAGCCAATGTGGGTTGTTGATTTCCCAATGTTTGACTATGACGACGATGCTGCACGCTGGGTTGCTTGTCACCATCCATTCACAAGCCCTAAAGATGAGCACCTCAATTACCTAGAGACAGATCCTGGTAAGTGTTTGGCTAAGGCTTATGACATGGTTCTGAACGGTTGGGAAATCGGTGGTGGTTCAGTTCGTATTCACAAGGAATCTGTTCAGAGCCAAGTATTCCGTGCATTGAACATTGGTCCTGAAGAAGCTCAAGCAAAGTTTGGTTTCTTATTGGATGCGCTTCAGTACGGTGCACCTCCTCATGGCGGTATCGCTTTTGGTCTAGATCGAATTGTCACAATGATGACAGGTGCCGAATCAATTCGTGATGTGATTGCTTTCCCTAAAACGCAAAGAGCTCAATGTTTGTTAACTCAAGCGCCAAGCCCTGTTGATGAAAAGCAATTGCGCGAACTTCATATTCGCCTACGCAATACAGAAATGCCTGCATGAAAATCCCAATCTCGGTACTAGTCGTTATTTATACGGCTAGCAACGAGGTTTTGTTGCTAGAGAGAAAAGATCATCCAGGCTATTGGCAGTCTGTGACTGGCAGTTTGGATGCTCTTGATGAACCATTAATCGATGCTGCAGCCCGAGAACTCTTTGAGGAAACTGGCATCGATGTATCTGCGCTACCCCCCAACTCTTTGCAATCCATGAATCAGCAGATTCAGTATGAAATTTACCCCCAGTGGCGGCATCGTTATGGGGAAGGTGTCACTGAGAACACTGAGCACTGGTTCAAGGTTCTTTTGCCCAATCGTGTACCTGTGACCTTGTCCCCCAGAGAGCATTTAAGCTACCAATGGCAGCCAATTGATGTGGCAGCCCCCCTTTGTTTTTCCCCTAGTAATCGTCAAGCAATGCAAAAACTTAATTCTGATTAGAATTAAGTCATGTCTCTTCTAAGAAAAGATCGTTGGCAAAATATTGAGCACCTTGCTTTATTAGAGGGTGGTAAAAATTATTTTTCCACCTTAGAAGACTCTCTGGCAAAAGCCCAAAAATCTATTTATCTTGAAGCCTATATATTTTCTGCTGATGAGCAAGCCAAGCGCATTGCTGACTTATTGAGCTCAGCAGCTTTAAGAGGCGTTGAGGTCAAGGTGATGATTGACTGGCTGGGCTCTAGTCCGTTTATGTTTACAAGGCAGTTTTCTGAAGCGGGTGTGCAATTAACTTATTACAACCCAGCCTGGTTTGGAAGATTTGGATTTTCAAGAACCCATCGAAAGTTGGTGATCATTGATGAGCTTGAAGCATTTGTGGGTGGTATCAATATTTGTGCCGATGATCAGACCGCGGATGGAAGACCTTTGAGTGGTTTGAGATGGGATTTATCTTTAAAGACCACGGGGAAAATTGTTGAAAAAGTGCATGCTACTTTTTTAAGGCAGTGGCAAAGAATGCAGCCGCATGCACTTCATCCGCGCAATATCCTGAAAAGAATTTTGGATCAAGAATTGCCTTGGAACAGTAGTCATTTCTTAGGTATTCGTCACGATCAAAAAGAGAGTTTGGCATTTATTGCCAGAGATAACTTGCATCATCGTCGTGATATTGAGCGAGCCTATTTAAAAGCCATTGGCCAATCAAGAGAAGAAATTTGGTTGGTAACCCCTTATTTCATGCCTGGCCGACGTTTTAGAAAAGCCTTGATCAGAGCTGCCGAAAGAGGTGTGGCCGTGAACTTATTATTAGGTAGGGATGAGTTCAGAGTGTTGAATTGGTCTGTTCCTAGTTTGTATGGCCAATTCTTGTCTGCGAACATCAATATTTATGAGTACCCCTTAGGGCTCTTGCACGCAAAGGCAATGGTGGCTGATGGAAGATGGGCCACTTTGGGTTCATCGAACTGTGATCACTTATCGTTCCTTTTGAATCATGAGGCTAATTTGGTGATCAGAAATCACCCGGTGGTCAAAGAGATAAGATTGAAAATTGAAGAGCAAGCATTAGAAAAAGGCATCAAGGTTGATTCTGATCTTTATTCCAAAAGACCTTTCATGACCAAGGTATTCAATTGGGTCAGTTATGGTTTTGTACGTTTGCTTTTGGTGTTCTTAACGGTAGGATCCCGAGATAGAGCAATGCCTAATTTGGGCGATTAATGATGACAATGAAAAATAAACCATGAGACATATGCAATCCCAAGATGTTCAAAATCAATCCAAGCATGAAAAAAGTAATGATTGGAAGGTGATTGCTAATTTATTGCCTTATCTGTGGACATTTAAAGGGCGAGTGATTTTGGCTTTGTCTTGCTTGATTGCTGCCAAGGTGGCTAATCTTGGTGTGCCAATTTTGCTCAAGTACTTGGTTGATTCAATGAGTGTGCCACCAGGATTGCAAACCTTGATCGTTGTTCCTGTGGCGCTCATCATTGCCTATGGCTTATTAAGATTATCAGCTTCACTGTTTACGGAGTTAAGAGAACTCATTTTTTCAAGAGTGACTGAGAGTGCAGTCAGAACTGTTGCGCTCCAGGTGTTTGAGCACTTGCACGCCTTGTCTTTGCGCTTTCATTTATCAAGACAGACAGGTGGAATGACCAGAGATATTGAGAGGGGTACAAGAGGTATCCAATCATTGATCTCTTATTCTTTGTATAGCATTTTGCCCACCATGGTGGAGCTGGGCTTGGTGCTTGGATATTTTATTTGGGCCTATAACTACTTGTTTGCGCTGATCACTTTGATCGCATTGGTTTTGTATGTGATTTTTACGATTGTTGTGACTGAGTGGCGCACTAAATATCGTAAGCGCATGAACGAGCTTGATTCAAAGGCTCATCAAAGAGCAGTTGATGCCCTGATCAATTTTGAAACGGTTAAGTATTTTGGTAATGAAGAATATGAAACGAAACGCTATGATGAAAATCTGCGTTGTTTCAGAGAAGCGGCCATTCAGTCGCAACGTTCTTTAGCAATTCTGAATGTTGGTCAGCAAACCATCATTGCCACAGGCCTGATTTTAATTTTGTGGCAGGCCACCATCGGTGTTTCAAATGGCTCTATGACTTTGGGTGATTTGGTGTTGGTGAATGTGCTGATGATTCAGTTGTATATACCGCTTAATTTCTTAGGGGTGATTTATCGAGAAATCAAACAAGCTTTGATCGATATGGATCGGATGTTTAAGTTGCTTGGTACTGATCGAGAAATTGCTGACCAAGAGAGTGCTCAGGATTTGGTGATCAAGAATCAATCATTGGGGCCGCATATTCAGTTTCGTGATGTGTCATTTTCATATGAGCGTAATCGCCAGATTTTAAAAGGCATTGATTTTGAGGTTCTACCAGGCAAGACCACAGCGGTTGTTGGGCACAGTGGTGCTGGTAAAAGTACTCTAGCGAGATTGTTGTTCCGTTTTTATGATGTGACCAAGGGTTCGATTGAATTTGATCAACAAAATATTCAGGCGGTGACACAAAAAAGTGTGAGAGCTTGCATTGGCATTGTTCCTCAAGACACCGTTTTGTTTAATGACACGATTGCCTATAACATTGCTTATGGTCGTCCTGGCGCTTCTCAGCAAGAAATTGAATCGGCTGCCAAAGCCGCTCAAATCCATGACTTCATCACATCGCTACCGGACGGCTATAACTCAGCGGTGGGTGAGCGTGGTTTGAAATTATCTGGCGGAGAGAAGCAACGAGTGGCCATAGCTAGAACGCTTTTGAAAAATCCATCCTTCTTGATTTTTGACGAAGCAACTTCTGCGCTAGATTCTGAGACAGAGCGCGCTATTCAAAAAGAACTGATGGCTTTGGCTAAAAACCGTTCAACATTGATCATTGCTCACCGCTTGTCGACCATTATTTATGCCGATCAAATTTTGGTGATGGACGATGGCTCAATCATTGAAAGAGGTACTCATGATGAGCTCTTATCTTTGGGAGGTCGTTATAGTGACATGTGGCAAGCCCAACAATCTCAAACCAAGCTAATATCCTAGTATGGCAATAAAAAATACCCCTCAATTTTTACGCGCTGCATTTGATGCGGCTTTAAAAACAGCCGATCCTAAAGTGATGCTGCCTGATGGTTTGCGCAAGGGTTTCAGCACCCCTTTAAAGGGTCGGTGCTTGGTTTTAGGCGCTGGAAAAGCAGCAGCTTCTATGGCGGTGGCTCTTGAGCAATACGCCCAAGAAAATTGGCCGCAAGCCCAGCTTGAAGGCATGGTCATCACTCGTTATGGTCATGGCTTACCAACCAAGAGTATTCAAGTGATTGAGGCTGGTCATCCGGTACCTGATGAAGCTGGTCTTAATGGCGCTAAAGAAACTCTGCGCTTGATCAGAACTTTGCAGCCTGGTGACCAACTGATTGCCCTCATCTCAGGCGGTGGATCAAGTCTTTTGACTTTACCTGCGGCAGATCTAAGCATTCAGGATTTGCAGATCACTACTCAGGCTTTATTGATGTCAGGTGCACCCATTGGTCAAATGAACATTGTGCGTAAACACCTATCGGGTATTTTGGGTGGTCACATGGCCAGAGAAGCCGCCGCTCGTGGTGCAAAGGTCGATGCCTTTTTGATTTCGGATGTGACTGGAGATCATCCATCCAGTATTGCTAGTGGACCTTGCGCACCGGATGAATCTACATTTGCAGATGCGCTTCAGATTCTGAAAGATTATGATTTGTTGCAAGGTCAAATTCCAAAAGTGGTGACTGATTATTTGCAGAATGGATTGTTAGGCAAAAATCCTGAGACACCAAAATCAGGCGATCCTATTTTTAAACAGATTAATAATCATCTTTTGGCGACTGCTCATTCTTGTTTGGAGGCGGCCGCCAGCTATTGCGAATCCCAGGGTGTCAAAGCAGTTATTTTGGGAGACACCGTGATGGGAGAAGCCAAAGATGTGGCTTTGATGCAAGCAGCGCTTGCGCGTGAAATTTATCTTCATGATCAACCGTTTAAAAAACCAGTGGCTCTTCTTTCGGGTGGTGAATGTACCGTCACAATTCCTCGTGAGATTAAAGGCCGTGGCGGTCGCTGCAGCGAGTTTTTATTGTCTTTGTATGTGGCCACCCCTGACCTTGGAACTCTGTCTGCTTTAGCGGCTGATACAGATGGCATTGACGGTAGTGAAAATAACGCGGGTGCATGGTTTGCATCAGAATCTAGAAAACTCATGAATAATGATCATCAATTGGCCAAAGATGGTTTAGCCAAACATGACAGTTATGGGTTTTTTAAAGACTTAGATACCTTGGTTCACACGGGTCCTACTTTGACGAATGTGAATGATTTTAGAATTTTGCTAATAGATAGTGAGTCTTGATACATGAGTTCAATCAACACAATTGAAATTACTCGTCCTGATGATTGGCATTTGCATATCAGAGACGGAGAAGTTCTAGCTGATTTGCTGAAGCACACGGCCAGCCAATTTGAGCGTGCCATCATCATGCCAAATTTAAAGCCACCAGTGACCACTGCAGAGATGGCAGCTGCTTATAAAAAACGTATCTTGGCGGCTTTACCAGCTGGTAGCTCATTCACTCCATTGATGGTTTTGTATTTGACTGATAACACCTCTGCAGATGAAGTGAAAAAAGCTCATCAAGAGGGCGTGGTTGGTTTCAAGCTGTATCCTGCTGGCGCGACCACTAACAGTGATGCTGGTGTCACAGACATTAAAAAGTGTGCGAAGGCTTTAGAAGCGATGGAATCTTGCGGCATGCCTTTGTTGATCCATGGCGAAGTAACGCACACAGATGTGGATGTGTTTGATCGTGAGGCAATTTTTATTGATCAGGTGCTAGAGCCTTTAAGAAGTCGTCATCTAGGTTTGAAGATCGTTTTTGAGCACATCACGACGCGCCAAGCTGCTCAGTATGTAGAGTCTGCTGATAGCCAGCGCTTTGGTGCAATTGCTGCGACTGTCACACCTCAGCATTTGCTTTACAACCGCAATGCAATTTTTACTGGTGGGATACGCCCTCATTATTACTGCTTGCCAATTTTAAAAAGAGAAGAACATCGTCAAGAATTGGTTCGTGTGTCCACTTCTGGTAACCCAAGATTTTTCTTGGGCACTGACAGTGCCCCTCATGTCAAAGGCACCAAAGAAAATGCCTGTGGTTGTGCTGGTTGCTACACAGCTTGGCATGCCATGCCTTTGTATGCAGAAGTATTTGATCAAGTCAACGCGCTTGATCGTTTAGAGGGATTTGCCAGTCACTTTGGCCCAGACTTTTATAACTTACCTAGAAACACGGGTAAGTTGATCTTAAAACGTCAGGCTCAACAAATACCGAATGAGTTCCCGATTGGCAGCAGCACCGTTGTTCCTCTTCGAGCCGGTGAAAGTCTTGCTTGGACAATAGTCGGTTAGACTAGCGGGGCAGAGTCGGTAAGGCAGCCGCTGCCTTGGTAACAAGGGGGAGGAAAGTCCGGACTCCATAGGACAGGGTGATGGCTAACGGCCATCCACGGTGACGTGAGGAATAGGGCCACAGAGACGAGCGTATTTAGTTACGGTGAAACGCGGTAACCTCCACTCGGAGCAATCCCAAATAGGCAAGCGTTGAGGCGGTCCGCTGAGCTTGCGGGTAGGGAGCTTGATTTCACTGGTAACGGTGAAACTAGATGAATGGTTGCCCCTGCATGAAAATGCGGGCGACAGAATCCGGCTTAATAGCCGGCTCTGCACTTTTTACTTGAGTTGATTACAGTTCGATCAATTCAATGCTGTGTGTGATTTCTGCAGTTTTGCCAAGCATGATGGTTGCTGAGCAATATTTGTCATGCGAGAGTTCAACAGCCTTTTCAACGCGGCTTTTATCCAAATTTTTACCACTCACTTTGAAGGTCATGTGGATCTTTGTGAAGATCTTTGGGTCCTCATTGGCGCGTTCAGCCTTCAAAGTGACCTGACAATCATGAATATTCTGTCTAGCTCGCTTCAAAATCATCACAACGTCAAAACAAGTGCATCCACCAGCCCCAACCAGCATCATTTCCATTGGGCGGGGGGCCAAGTTCCTACCCCCTGCATCGGGCGCACCATCCATGTTTACAAGGTGACCGCTGCCAGTTTCTGCAGAAAATGCCATGCCATCATTGCCCAACCATTTGACCGTTGTTTCCATAATTTCTTTCAAAAACTCACTTAGAAGATTAATTTAAGTATCAATGTTTGCCTTAGACAAATTGGAAAATATTCAATTAAAACAACAAGTTCCTTGAATAATTGACGATATTAACTATAATTTCTAACAACAATTGATTATCTATTGATGATTTTAGCTAATTCTTTGTTTGTCTCCTCCACCCTCTAAAAGGTGGATTTCAGCCCAGGATATCCTCCTGGGCTTTTTTTTGCTACAATTTGAGGCTTTCCTAGTTTGCCCATTAGGGAATTGTTGTACCAGCTGTTAATTTTGAACTGCGAGCCTGCAAGCATAAGCGGAGCCAAAGGGATGATGAGATGGTTGTTTTTTTAGGGCTTAACAATTTAAGGTAATCATGAAAACTTTCTCAGCAAAACCGCATGAGGTGAAGCGTGAGTGGTTCGTGATTGACGCTACGGACAAAGTCCTCGGTCGTGTCGCCAGTGAAGTGGCACACCGTCTACGCGGCAAGCACAAGCCAGAATTCACCCCCCACGTTGATACAGGCGACTTTATCGTCATCATCAATGCTTCTAAGTTGCGCGTAACTGGCACTAAGGGCTTGAATAAAAAATACTACACGCACAGTGGCTATCCTGGCGGCATCTACGAAACTAACTTCGACAAGATGCAAGCTCGTTTCCCTGGTCGTGCTCTCGAGAAGGCTGTTAAGGGCATGTTGCCTAAAGGCCCACTTGGCTATGCAATGATCAAGAAATTGAAAGTTTATGCAGAAGCTGACCACCCACACGCGGCTCAACAGCCAAGCGTTCTTGAGATCTAAGGAGCCGATATGATTGGAAACTGGAACTATGGTACTGGCCGTCGTAAGAGCTCAGTAGCCCGCGTATTCATCAAGGCTGGTAAAGGTGAAATTCTTGTAAACGGCAAGCCTATTGCTGAATACTTTGCTCGCGAAACATCACGTATGATTGTTCGTCAGCCGCTAGAGTTAACTAACCATGGTACAACGTTTGACATCAAAGTCAACGTATCAGGTGGTGGTGAAACTGGCCAAGCTGGTGCAGTTCGTCACGGTGTGACACGTGCATTGATCGACTACGATGCAGCTTTGAAGCCTACGCTTTCAAAAGCTGGTTTTGTTACTCGTGATGCTCGTGAAGTTGAGCGTAAAAAAGTTGGTTTGCATGGCGCGCGTCGTCGCAAACAGTTCAGCAAGCGTTAATTTTTTTGCTGTTCTACGAAAAGCCGCGCACTGCGCGGCTTTTTCTTTTCTACAATAGAGATATTGGAGGATTTAAATGATCAAAGTTGGCATAGTAGGTGGAACGGGCTATACAGGCGTTGAATTACTGCGTTTGTTATCTCAGCACCCAGAAGTTCAATTAACGGCTATCACGTCTCGTAAAGAGGCTGGCATGCCTGTTGCCGAAATGTTCCCTTCCTTGAGGGGCAGGGTTGATCTTTGCTTTTCTACGCCAGAAGATGCCAAGCTCACAGAATGCGATGCTGTTTTCTTTGCAACTCCTCATGGGGTTGCCATGGCTCAAGCCAAAGAGCTTTTGGCTGCTGGCGTCAAGATATTGGATTTAGCCGCAGACTTTCGTCTTAAAGATACTGCTGAATTTGAAAAATGGTACGGCATGCCTCATGCGTGTCCAGAGATTCTTGCTGAAGCGGTTTATGGCTTGGCTGAGATCAATCGTGAAGCAATTAAAAAAGCCAGAGTGGTTGGTTTGGCAGGTTGCTATCCAACGTCGGTTCAATTGGGCTTTGCGCCCTTGATTGCTCCAAAATCAACAGGTGGTAAAAAACTCATTGATTTAAACAGCTTGATCTCAGACTCAAAGTCTGGCGTTTCAGGAGCAGGCCGTAAAGCTGAAGTTGGCACCTTGATGGCTGAAGCCAGTGATAACTTTAAAGCGTATGGCGTGAAGGGTCACAGACACCATCCTGAGATTTGCCAGGGCTTATCAGCGATTGCTGGTGGTCAATCTGTGGGGCTGACATTTGTGCCTCATTTGACCCCAATGATCAGAGGTATTCATTCAACGTTGTATGCCCGTATCCTTCCTGACGGGAAAGATGTTGATTATCAAAGTCTTTTTGAGAAGTTTTATGCGGGTGAGCCCTTTGTTGATGTAATGCCTGCTGGCAGCACTCCAGAGACAAGATCCGTAAGAGGTAGTAATGCCCTAAGAATTGCGGTTCATCGTCCTCAGGGTGGCGATACCTTGGTTATTTTGGTGGTTGAGGATAACTTGGTAAAGGGTGCTTCAGGTCAAGGGGTTCAATGTTTGAACCTGATGTTCGGTTTGCCGGAAAAAACCGGGTTAAGTCATATTGCCCTGTTACCATAAACCCCTACAGCAATTATTGGCATTGAAGCCTACAATAGAGTCTATGTATTAAAAGGAGTTCATTATGAGCGCGACACAAACAACACAAAGTACTGAAAATTTAGAGCCGCCAATGCCGTTAGTTTTTACTGACAGCGCTGTGGCAAAAGTAGCCGATTTGATCGCTGAAGAAGGTAACCCAGATTTGAAATTGCGCGTATTCGTGCAAGGTGGTGGTTGCTCAGGCTTTCAGTATGGCTTCACATTTGACGAAGCAGTGAATGAAGACGACACATTGGTAACCAAAGACAATGTAACTTTGTTGATTGACTCAATGAGCTTCCAATATTTGGTAGGCGCAGAGATTGATTACAAAGAAGACATCAATGGTTCACAGTTTGTGATCAAGAATCCAAACGCCACAACAACATGTGGTTGCGGTTCTTCTTTCTCAGCTTAATTCATTAAGCAGGGTAGTGCGCACCTAGTACGCGCAAACCTTTAGCACCAGTGACAGCCGGCAAATTTGCTGGCTGTTTTCTTTGGTGGGCCCAAGCCAGCCAGGCAAAAGCGGCGGCTTCAACGGTTTGAGGATCAACACCTTTGACAGCAGTGCTCTGAATATTGTCTTGCGGTATCCAGGCACAAGCATTTTTTAAATGTGCCATCAGCTGCTGATTATTAATGCCACCACCACAAATCAACAATTGCTTAGTTTTAGGGCCATGTAGTTTGAGGTCTTGAGCGATTGATTGAGCGGTGAGTGCTAATAAGGTGGCCTGAATATCTTCCGGTCTTTGATTGAGGCAATCATTGATCGTTAAATGATGCTGGAGCCATTCAGGGTTGAATAAATCTCTGCCTGTGCTTTTCGGAGGAGCTTTTTTAAAGTAATCATCATCAAGCATGCTGCTTAAGAGTTTTTGAATCACTTGCCCTTTGGCAGCCCATTGACCATTTTCATCAAAAGATTGGCCAATCGATTGTTGGATCCAGTGGTCCATCAACACATTGCCTGGGCCACAATCAAAGCCAATCATTTTTTCTTCACGATTGGCCGGTATCAAACTTAGATTGGCAATACCACCAATGTTCAAGATGGCTAAATCTTCATGACAGGCAAACTGTGCCGCATGAAAAGCAGGCACCAAGGGGGCGCCTTGACCGCCCGCTGCAATATCGCGACTACGAAAATCAGCGATCACATCAATGCCAGTCAGTTCTGCTAATAAAGCAGGGTTGAGGGATTGTTTGGTGTAACCAATACCATCATGTGATTGAGGTTGGTGGCGGATGGTTTGTCCATGGGCGCCAATAGCACTGATATCAGATGGCTGAAGTTTTGCTTCCTGCAGGATGGCTACGCAGGCCAAATGATAATGTTGGGCCAAATGGTTGGCTGCTAGGGCTTCCTTGTGAAGTTCGTTATCACTGGGTGCCTGAAGATCAAAATAGGTATTTTTGAGGTTTTTCTCAAAAGGAACATCTTTGTGACATAAAACAGCGGTCTGCCCGTCATCGGAAATTTCAGCTAAAACAGCATCAATGCCATCCATGCTGGTTCCAGACATAATGCCAATATAGTAATTCTTCATAGGGTTGACTCTTAAGTGATGCGACAATGATGCTCTAGGAAATTAATGTAACCGATAGATTATGTCTTTAGCTAACGAGAATAAAACAGAACAAGTTAAATATCCAATCACGGACCGTGTTTTGGAGGCCATGGAGGTCTCAAAACGGGGTTGTGACGAATTATTGGTTGAGGCTGAGTGGTTGGCCAAGTTAGCCCGCAGCGAAGCCACCAAGACCCCTTTAAGGATCAAATTAGGTTTGGACCCAACGGCGCCTGATATTCATTTGGGCCACACCGTTGTTTTGAACAAAATGCGTCAATTACAAGATTTGGGCCATACGGTCATTTTCTTGATTGGCGACTTCACCAGCATGATTGGTGACCCATCTGGTAGAAATGCCACGCGTCCTCCTTTGACCAAAGAAGAGATTGCCATCAATGCTCAAACTTATTATCAGCAAGCAAGCTTGGTTTTAGATCCAAGCAAAACTGAGGTGAGATACAACAGCGAGTGGTGCGACCCATTGGGTGCCAGAGGCATGATTCAGTTGGCGGCTAAGTACACGGTTGCCCGCATGTTGGAGCGTGACGATTTCACCAAGCGTTACAAAGGTGGCATACCGATTTCTGTGCATGAGTTTTTATATCCTTTGATGCAAGGTTACGATTCTGTCGCACTGAAAAGTGATTTGGAATTAGGTGGCACGGATCAGAAATTTAATTTGCTGGTTGGTCGTGAACTACAAAAAGAATACGGACAAGAAGCTCAATGTATTTTGACAATGCCTTTGCTGGTTGGTACTGACGGCGTTGACAAGATGAGCAAGTCTAAAAATAACTACATCGGCATCAGCGAAGCACCAAGTGAGATGTTTGGTAAGTTGATGAGTATTTCTGATGAATTGATGTGGGGTTATTTCACACTACTTTCTTTCAAGCCACTTGCTGAGATTGCCAAAATGAAGGAAGAAGTTCTTTCTGGCAGAAATCCACGTGACTTTAAAGTGGCCTTGGCTCAAGAAATTGTGACTCGTTTTCATGATGCCAGCGCTGCTGATAAGGCATTAGAAGATTTCAATCATCGCGCTAAAGGCGGGGTGCCAGACGATATTCCTGAAATCACCTTAACAGGGGCGCCGATCGGTATTGGTCAGTTGCTCAAGCAAGCCAATTTGGTGCCCAGCACCTCTGAAGCGATGCGCAACGTTGAGCAAGGCGGAGTAAAAATTGATGGCGCCACTATCTCTGATAAAGCACTCAAAGTAGAAGCTGGAACATTTGTGGTGCAAGTTGGTAAGCGTAAATTTGCCAAAATAACTTTGTCGTAATTTATGACTGTTATTTATTTAATTCGCCATGGCGAAACTATGTGGAATCGCGAGAAGCGCTTACAGGGTCATATCGATATTGGCTTGAATGACATCGGTCACCAGCAGGCGGATCGTCTTGCAAAAAGCCTCGTGGACAAAAAGATCTCAGCCATCATTTCAAGTGATTTGAGTCGTGCCATTGATACGGCTAAACCGATTGCGCTTCATCATCAATTAGAACTTCATTTAGACCCAGCTCTAAGAGAAAGACACTATGGCGTGATGCAAGGTTTAAGCCATCAAGAAATTGCTGAGCATCACCCTGAAAATCATCGTGCTTGGAAAAATAGAGATATCCATTTTCAACCGGAGAATGGTGAGAGCTTGGCCCAGTTTAATGACCGGGTGGTGACAGCCATTGCTTCATGGGCTAAAAAATATGCAGGGCAAGAGATTGCCATTGTGGCGCACGGTGGGGTGCTTGATTGTTTGAACCGGGCTGCTAGAAAAGTGGCTTTAGATGTGGCCAGAGATTTTGAAGTATTGAATGCGAGCTTGAATACCCTGACTTATCGGAATGACCAGTTTGATTTAGTGCATTGGGGTGATGTTAATCACCTGAATGATGGCGATCAGCCGAGTAAATCTTTGGACGAGGTCGACGGTAGCCCAAGGTGAGCATAGGCCAGCGGTGTGGCCACTCTGCCTCGTGGAGTTCTTTGTAGAAAACCTTGCTGTATCAAGTAAGGTTCAATCACATCTTCAATGGTTTCTCTTTCTTCGCTGATGGCTGATGCTAAGTTATCAACGCCAACGGGCCCACCATCAAATTTATGAACAATGGCTTCAAGAAGCTTTCTGTCCATCACATCAAAGCCGACGGCATCAACATCCAACATTGATAAAGCTGCATCAGCAATGCTTTGTGAAATTTTTCCGTCCGCTTTTACTTCTGCATAGTCTCTCACGCGGCGCAATAGACGATTCGCAATTCTAGGAGTACCTCTTGAGCGTTTTGCAATCTCTAGGGCGCCACCATCATCTAAGCCAGCATTCAAAAGATTGGCTGAGCGTTTAACAATCGTTGCTAGTTCTTCAATTGAATAAAACTCAAGGCGCGCAACAATACCAAAGCGATCGCGTAATGGATTGGTGAGCATGCCTGCGCGTGTGGTTGCGCCAATGAGAGTGAAAGGTTTTAAATCAAGTTTGACGCTTCTGGCAGCTGGACCATCACCAATCATGATGTCAATCGCGTAATCTTCCAAAGCTGGGTACAAGATTTCTTCTACGACTGGAGATAGTCGATGAATCTCGTCAATGAATAAAACATCATTGGTTTCTAAATTCGTGAGTAGTGCAGCTAGATCACCTGGGCGGTCTAAAACAGGACCGCTGGTTTGGCGCAAGTTAACGCCCATCTCACGAGCAATGATGTGTGCAAGAGTTGTCTTACCAAGGCCTGGTGGACCAAATAGTAGGACGTGATCAAGCGCTTCTTGACGTTGTTTTGCTGCAGAGATAAAAATTTCTAGCTGTTCTCTGGCTTTTTTCTGACCAACATATTCTTCAAGCTGCTTAGGGCGTAAGGCACGCTCTAGTGCATTGTCATCAGTGCTAGCAGCGGCCGTCACCAATCTCTCCTCTTGAGGATCAAATGATGGGGTGATGTCGTCAGTTTTAATGGCCATGAAGAGAGTTTATAACTATTTCTACTTTGACTTATGCCTTAGATAGGGCTTTGAGTGCCAATCTGATGCCATCTGATACAGAACTGCCTGGGGTGACTTGTTTGAGGGCAAGCTGAGCTTCTTTATCGGAATAGCCCAGTGAGGTCAAAGCTTGCAAAATCTCAAGCTGACTGTCCACTTGAGGTGCCTGACCAGTGGTGCCAAGGTCTGCGCCAAACTTGCCTTTAAGCTCTAAAAGTAGGCGCTCAGCAGTTTTTTTGCCAATGCCTGGCACTTTGGTCAAGCGACCAGACTCTTGCAATGTGATGGCTTGAGAAAGTTCTTCAACACTCATGCCTGAGAGCAATGAAAGAGCAGTTCTTGCTCCCACACCGCTGATTTTGATCAGCGCTCTGAACGCTTCTCTTTCGGAGTCTGTGGCAAAACCAAATAATTGTTGAGCATCTTCTCTGACAACAAAATGAGTCAATAGAGTGACTTGTTGTCCCAAAGATGGCATCTGATAAAGAGTGCTCATAGGAACATCAACTTCATAGCCAACGCCATGGCAATCAATGATTAATCTGGGTGGGGTGTTGGCAACTAAGGTGCCTTGAATTCTTCCGATCATGTCGACATCTTAAGCTGATTAGCGAAATTGGTGAAGACGTTCGTTGAGCTCTCGATGATGAGCTGCGCAAATGGCGACCGCAAGAGCGTCTGAGGCATCTGTGCCAGCAACCTTGTTGAGCTTGAGTAAACGTTTGACCATTTCTTGAACTTGGCTTTTACTGGCTCTTCCGGTGCCTACGATGGCTTTCTTGACCTCCAGGGCGCTGAACTCAACCATCGGCAAACCATCGGATACCAAAGAGGCAATCGCCGCTCCTCGAGCTTGACCCAATAAAAGCGTGGATCTTGGGTTGACGTTTAGAAATACCTGTTCCATCGATGCTGCATTTGGTTGATATAGCTCGACCACTTCACGAATACCTGCATAAAGTGTCGCCAATCTCTGTGGCACTGGTATTTCTGTGCCACCAGTTTCAATCGTACCTGATGCAATGTAATGAAGGCGTTGACCCTGTACTTCTATCACGCCAAAACCTGTGACGCGAAGTGCTGGGTCAATACCTAAGATTCTCATTGATCAATGACGGAAGTGACGTGTGCCGGTGTAAACCATTGCAACACCGCGTTCATCCGCACCAGCAACCACTTCATCATCACGCATGCTGCCGCCTGGTTGAATCACGCAAGTAGCACCTGCATCAACAACCACATCTAAACCATCTCTGAATGGGAAGAAGGCGTCACTGGCTACTGCTGAGTTCTGTAAAGTTAAACCAGCGTTTTGAGCTTTGATGCTGGCAATTCTGGCTGAGTCAATGCGGCTCATTTGGCCAGCACCTACACCAAGGGTCATGCCGTCACCGCAGAAAACAATCGCATTTGATTTAACGTATTTAGCAACGCGCCAAGCAAACATCAAATCTTCCATTTCTTTGGCAGTCGGTTGACGCTTGGTCACGATGCGCAATTCAGATGGTAGAACGTTCTTCGAATCAGGGCTTTGAACCAAAAGACCACCGCCCACACGTTTGATGTCTTGTGGATTGATGGTTTCGGCCAATTCGATTTCTAATAAACGAACGTTTTGTTTGCTTGCAAAGATGGCCAATGCTTCTGGCGTGAATGCTGGAGCAATTAACACTTCAACGAATTGTTTAGAAACAGCTTCTGCTGTTGCGCCATCACATGGGCGATTAAACGCAATGATGCCGCCAAAAGCCGAAGTTGAATCAGTTTTAAATGCTTTTTGGTAGGCTTCAAGTGCTGAAGATGCAACTGCTACTCCGCAAGGATTGGCGTGTTTGATGATCACGCAAGCAGGCTGTCCTGTTGTCACTGTGCTGCCAAAGCTCTTAACGCATTCCCACGCTGCATCAGCGTCGGCAATGTTGTTGTATGACAATTCTTTACCTTGTAGCTGGCGGTAATTGGCCAATGCGCCAATCACTGATTGAGTGTCTTTATAGAAAGCAGCACTTTGATGTGGGTTTTCACCATAGCGCATTTCTTGAACCTTATCGAACGCTAAGTGGAAAGTCTGTGGGTAGGCACTTCTGTTGCCGTGATCCAAGTCATCGCCAAGGCTTGATAAATAGTTTGCAATCGCACCGTCATATTGAGCTGTGTGCGCATACACTTTTTTAGCTAATGCAAAGTTTGTTTTGAATGAAACCTCATTCTTGTTAGCGCGCATTTCAGATAAAACCGCATCGTAGTCAGATGGTGAAATAAGCACAGTCACATCTTGATGATTTTTTGCTGCTGCACGCAACATGGCTGGACCACCAATATCAATGTTCTCAATCGCATCTTCAAATGAACAAGTTTGTTGTGCCACCGTTTTTTGAAATGGATAAAGGTTAATAACCAACATATCAATCGCTTCAATGCCATGCTCTTTAATGGCTGCCATGTGCTCTGGAGTGTCTCGGCGAGCAAGCAAACCACCATGCACCATTGGGTGCAATGTTTTTACGCGACCATCAAGCATTTCTGGAAAGCCAGTGATTTCTGAAACTTCAATAACAGGCAGGCCATTTTCAGCCAGTAGTTTGGCAGTGCCACCAGTGGAGATTAATTTAACGCCACACTCGTGAAGTGATTTTGCAAATGGAACAATGCCAGATTTATCTGAGACAGAAAGAAGGGCTGTACGAATCATAGTTATCTTTAAAGTTAATGTGAGTAAATGAAATTGGATTTAAGTGAAGTGGGGCTTATAAGAGACCGTGCTCTTGTAGTTTTTTTCTTAGGGTGTTTCTGTTGATGCCTAAATAATTGGCGGCCAAGGATTGATTTTGTCCGGCATGCTGCATGATCAGTTCTAGTACAGGCTTTTCCATGACAGTCAAAACCATTTGGTAAACATTGCTTGGAGCGGTGTCACCCAAGTCATCTAAATAACGCTTCAGATGTTTTTCGATGGTCTGGCTAACTGGGTGTTGAACTGGGGGTTGCATATCAAGCAGCTTCTAAATAAATTAAGTGTTCAGATTCTTGTTTCAGTGAATCAAAGAAATTATTCACTGTTTTTAATTGTTCTTGGCAATCGTCTATTGTATTCATGTGCTGCTTAAATACATGAGATCCTTTGAGTCCTTTGCAATACCAGGCAATGTGTTTGCGGGCAGTTCTAACGCCGGCGTATTCCCCATAAAAGCTGTAGTGATCCAACAAGTGATGGTTCATGATGTCTTGAATTTCTGAAATTTTCGGAGCAGGTAAATGCTCGCCTGTTTCAAGGAAGTGCAAAATTTCACGAAAAATCCAAGGACGTCCTTGCGCAGCTCGACCAATCATCAAAGCATCAGCCCCAGTTTGTTGCAGAACATAGGCTGCTTTTTCTGGGGAGTTGATGTCGCCATTGGCAACCACAGGAATATTGATCGAAGCTTTAACGGCCGCGATGGTGTCGTATTCAGCTTCACCACGATACAAATCAGCTTTTGTTCTGCCATGGATGGTGAGCATTTCAATACCGCTATTGACGGCTATTCTGGCGATATTGAGGGCATTTTTATTGTCTCTATCCCAACCTGTTCTGATTTTTAATGTCACTGGTACCAAGGGATGGTCTTTTTTAACCGAGGAGACAATCTTTTCTAAGATTCTGCCAACCAGGACTTCATCTTTTAG
Organism: Polynucleobacter sp. MWH-CaK5; assembly: GCF_018687615.1. NCBI lineage: Bacteria > Pseudomonadati > Pseudomonadota > Betaproteobacteria > Burkholderiales > Burkholderiaceae > Polynucleobacter > Polynucleobacter sp. MWH-CaK5. The sequence goes on along the minus strand of NZ_CP061299.1, from coordinate 1,517,638 downwards.
AAGAGCTGATCCAGAGGCTACATTGCAAACCTTCTTTGCGGGGCAACCCATATTGATATCGATGATTTGTGCGCCACGATCCACATTTAAGATGGCCGCTTCTGCCATCATGTCAGGGTCTGCGCCAGCAATTTGGACTGAAATCGGCTCAACTTCACCATCATGGTTCGCTCGGCGGAGGGTTTTGGGGCTATTCCAAAGCATGGCATTGGAAGCAATCATTTCAGAAACCGCATATCCCGCACCTAAACGCTTACAGAGCTGCCTAAAAGGGCGATCGGTTACTCCGGCCATGGGAGCAACAAATAAATGATTGGGGAGCGTGTAGGGGTCTAATTTCATCAGGACGCCACTCTAACATGTCAGACTGACTTTTGCCTAAATTTTAGGCAGATTGGTGCTTTAGCGCTGACCAAACATCATTTGTCTGGTGATGCCTTGTTTGAGGGGGCTGAGTAGCTGAAGGCTGGACAGTGCAATGCCTCTTCCCCAGATGACTGGCTTTAACTTTGAGGTAAAAACTCTGGCTAAAAAGTCGGTGGTGCCAATCGTGGCTTTTCGATCTTTTTTACGAAGTTGTTCGTATTTTTCAAGTGCTCGATGATCATCATTTTCATCACACAGCACATCCGCCAAAGTATGGGCATCTCGCAAGCCTAAATTAAGTCCTTGGCCAGCCACCGGGTGCATCGTTTGTGCTGCATTACCAATCCACACTTCATTTTTATCAACTATCTTTTTTCTGGCATTTAAACCCAGTTGATAACTTCTTAGTTCAGCAGCATCGATGAATGTGCCGGCGCGAGATCCGAATGCCTCTTGTAGTTCTTTGATGAAAGTGTCTTTATCAAGTTGCAGGCGTCGCTCGGTGGAGGCAGGACTGCCGCACCAAACCAAATTAAGGTATTCAGGGCCTTGATGGTTTGGCAGCAAAGCAAGCGGCCCTTCATCTGTGAATCTTTCCCAAGCCATGTGTTGGTTGAGTTGATTGGTTTTAACCCAGCCAACAATCGCGCTTTGTTGATAGTCGCGATAAATCTCTTGCCAGTCTTGTTGTTTGAAAAGACCGCCTTCAGCATGAACAATCACATCACCAAGTTGATCAAGATTCAATTGATCATTGGCTTGATTGAAATGCCATTGAAAGTTGGGTGATTGACCTGCTATTTTTTTCAAAGCTTGTCTCAGAGTCAAGTGAATGTCGGCATAACGAACAATGTGACCCAGAGCGTCTTGTTGAAGCTCTTCTCTTTTCACAATGGCTTTACCAAAGTGGCCTCTGTGAGAGATATGAATGGTGTGAATAGCAGGAGACGGTGTTGGCCAAGCATTGATTGTTTTGAGGAGCAAATGACTGCCTTGTGAAACTGCAATACCGCGACTATCACCTTGCTGAATTGAGTCATCAGCTTCTGGCAGGCGGTCAAATAGATGCAAGTGCGCATCGGGTTGTTTGCTCAATATCCAATTGGCACATGCTAAACCCACAGGGCCGGCGCCTATGATGGCAATTTTTTTCATGATTGCTTCATTAAGTACTCAATCTCATCTGCTTTGACTGGTACGTCACGACTCATCAGTTCACACTCGCCATTGGTCACTAATGCATCATCTTCAATGCGAATACCAATGTCCCAATAGCGTGGATCGACATCATCTGCTTTGCGGATATAAAGCCCTGGCTCGATGGTTAAAACCATGTTTGGCTTGAGTGAGCGCCAAGCTTTTGGTTCTGTTGAACTGCCGGGCTCTCTGTAGTTGCCGACATCATGAACATCCATGCCTAACCAGTGACTGGTTCTGTGCATGTAGAAGCGTTGGTAGGCTTTTGTTTCTAGTGCGTTATCAAGTCCACCAATTATTTTTTTATCAAGCAGATTTAAATCAAGCAAACCTTGGGTGAGAACTTTTAGAGCGGCATCGTGAGGTGCTTGAAAATCAAAGCCGACCTTGGTGACTGCAATCGATGCTTCTTGAGCGGCCAATACGATGTCATAAATGGCTCGTTGAGCCCCGGAGTATTTGCCGTTCACGGGAAATGTGCGCGTGATGTCTGAGGCATAACCGTCCAGTTCGCAACCAGCATCAATCAAACATAAATCACCATCTTTTAGTTCAGTATTGCCAGCGCGATGGTGAAGCACACAGGCATTAGCACCGCCTGCAACAATGCTGTTGTAAGCAACGCTTTGTGCGCCTGCATTTCTGAATGCATATAGAAGTGATGCTTCTAGGTGGTATTCACGAAGACCAGGCTTAGAGGCTTTCATGGCACTGATATGGCCGTCTGCGGCGATCTTGCCAGAGGCGCGCATGATATTTATTTCATGAGCATCTTTGAATAGACGCATTTCATGAATCATCGCTTCAACATCTTCAATTCTATTGGGCGTGCTTGCGCCAGAACGTGACATGCCTCTGACTTTTTGTAACCAACTCTTGAGTTGATTTTGTAATGGACCTTCGCTGCCGAGTCTTGCATAAATCGCTGGTTGATCAGCCAAAAAGTCAGGCATCAAGTTATCTAATTCATTTTGCGCAAATGCTTGATCAACGCCGAGTTCAGCTGGGGCCGCCTCAGGACCTAAACGCCAGCCATCCCAAATCTCACGTTCTAAATCTTTGGGGCGACAAAAAAGAATCGACTTGCTTGATTTCTTATCAACCATCATCACCAATGTGGCGCCTGGTTCTGTGAATCCAGTCAGGTAGTAAAAATCAGAATCATGACGATAGGCAAAGTCACTGTCTCGATTTCTAAAATGCTCGGGGGCTGTTTCTAAAACTAAGACGCCACCATCACTTTTCCTCAGCATGATTTCTGCCAACCGCGCTCTTCGATTGGCGTAGATATCTTTGGGGAAGTTATTCATTGTTGTCATGGTTATTTATTCAGCTCAGCCAATCTTTCGGGAGTTCCAACATCCACCCATGGGACGCTCAGTGCTTCACCTAATACTCGATTCTCACTCATGGCCTGTCTGAGGATTGGAGCAAGCTTGGCAATTTCCCCTATCTTAATACTTTTAAACAAATCTTGATGGTAGATACCCGCCCCTGAAAAGGTGAGGCTTGAGCCTTTTACATCCTTGTCTTTAACCAAGAGGCCCTCTAGTTGAAAATCTCCTTGAGGGTTGTGATCCGGATTCTGAACTAAAAAAAGATAAGCCAGGCTTGTTGGGTGATCAACTCGCAATTGTTGAACAATGTTTTGAATTCTTTCGAAGGGAAAGCTTGGACAAAACACATCGCCATTGATGGCAAAAAAGTAATCATCCAATTTCATCAAGCTCATGCCTTGGCGCAATCCGCCGGCAGTTTCTAAAGCCGTTAGTTCTTTAGAGCATTGCACATCGAATGCTGTGCTCTTAAATTGAGATACATGCGCGACCACTTGTTCGCCTAACCAAGCATGATTGACAACCACTTGAGTAAAGCCATTCTTCAAGAGACCGTCCATGTGCCAGTCAATCAGTTTTTTACCTTGAACTTCTAATAATGGCTTCGGGGTGTGGTCAGTCAGTGGACGCATTCTTTCCCCTCGGCCTGCGGCCAATACCATGCAAGGAATAGGGGAGAGATTGGTCATTAAAAAGTTAATCCGTCTGGGCGGTCAATGCCTTCGATGGTGTCTAAAAGCTGTAGAAGGGGTTTAAGGGCAATGTATCTTTCAGCCACTTTTCTAGTGTATTTGAAAACCAAAGGAATATCTTTTAAATAGCCATCCTTGCCGTCACGGTGATAAAGGCGAGCAAAGATACCTAAAACTTTTAAATGTCTTTGTAGGCCCATCCATTCGAAATCACGATAGAAGTCGCCAAACTCTTGGGGTACTGGCAATCCAGCTTTGCGGGCCTTGTCCCAATAGCGGATCAGCCAGTCCATTTGCTCAGGCTCTTCCCATTCAATGTAGGCATCACGATACAAAGAGGCCAAATCGTAAGTGATGGGACCGTAGACCGCATCTTGGAAATCCAAAATCCCTGGATTGTTTTCACCAATCACCATCAGATTTCTACTGTGAAAATCTCGGTGAACGTATACCTGCGCTTGGGAGAGGTTATTTTCTAGAATTAGCTCAAAAATATGGGCCAAATCGGCGCTTTGTTTTGAATTCAGCTCTAAATTGAGGTGTTTACCCAAATACCACTCGGTAAATAGATTCAGCTCACGACTCAGCAGCTCTTTGTTGTACTCAGGAAGAATGCCTGGTTTGCTGGCCAATTGCAGTTGAATCAGGGCTGAATTGGCATCTTCATAGAGCTTTGGGGCAGAGACCGGATTGAGCGCTGATAGATAGGTTTCATTGCCCAAATCACTTAAAAGCAAAAATCCTTGATCAGTGTCTTGTTCAAGAACCAATGGCACATTGAGTTTGGCTTGGGCAAAAAGCTCAGAAATAGCGATAAAAGGCTTGGTGTCCTCGGTTGCTGGCGGGGCGTCCATCACGATAAAACTCTGATGAGCCCCATTTTTATTGCCTGTGACCCTGAAATAACGCCTAAAACTGGCGTCGCTTGATGCGGGCGCCAAGCTTTCAGGAGTTAGTGACCACTTGCTTGCCAAATTAGCCAACCAAGAATTTAATTGAGATAAGCGGATATCAGGGTTCATGGGTTCGTATAATAAAAGCACTTAAGTCATATGCCTAAAACTTTTATCGTTCCGAGCTTTATTCTCGATATCAAACGACTCCCATCACTTCTTAAAGTGGGAGGTTTTTGTGCTTCTTTTTCTCTGGCATCAATGGGTTTTGCCCAAGATGTTTTGCCCAAGGAAGATCCGCTAAAACTGAAGTTAGCAGACCAGTTATTGGTAAGACCCGTTGTTCCTGATGATGTGGCACCGACTTTTACTTCATCCAAGAAATTGGACGGAGTCATGGATCGTCAAATGCGCCTAGAGGGCGATGCGGTGATCAGAAGAAATCGCACGGTGATCAAGGGCGATGTCATCACTTATGACCCTGATACCGATATTGCAGATGTTGATGGCCATGCAACCTTATTAAAAGACTCCACTTCTTTCAAAGGTCCCAAAGCAAAAATCAAGGTTGATGCTCAAGAGGGCTGGATGGATGAGCCTGACTATGAACTTAGAGATATTGGCGGTGGCGGTAAGGCTCGCCGAGTTGAGTTCAAAGAAGACAATGAAATTGAATTTGAAAAGTTAACGTACAGCACTTGCCGCCCAGAAAATTTAGATTGGTATTTGACGGCCAGTCGAATGGATGTAGAGCAAGATACTCAAACAGCGGTCGGAACTAATGCCGTTCTTCATTTCTTCGAAGTACCTATTTTGTATACGCCGATCTTTTCATTGCCTACTGGCTCTGGGCGTCGTTCAGGATTCTTATCTCCAACGTACGGTCGTGCCAGTCGTGGCGGGGTTAAAGGTTGGGATATCACTGTTCCTTACTATATCAATTTGGCACCTAATCGAGACATGACTTTGTTCCCCCGCTACCTTGAGGGGCGTGGTGAGCAGTTGGGTGTTGAATATCGTTACTTGGATAGAAATTACACGGGTGTGGTCACTGCTGAAGCTTTGGATGATGCTGCTTATGGCAAAAATCGTTGGGCCTTTGGTTTAAAGCACACTCAAAATATTGCGAATGGTCTTCAGGGGTACGCTGATTACAGCAAGGTATCGGATGACTTGTATGTTGATGATCTGGGTAAGAGCTTGAATGGTGTGGTCAATCGCCAGTTCAACCAAGAAGTTGGCGCAAGGTATGGCTATGCTGGCTGGAATATTTTGACCAGAGTACAAAAGTTCCAAACTTTACAGCCAGATCCAAACCCTGCTTATCAAGTACTTCTGCCATATGAGCGAGAGCCACAAGTCAATGCTAAATATGTCAGAAATAATTGGAGTGGTTTGAATGTCACTGTTGAAACAGATGCTACCAAGTTCACATACAAAGGTTTAGTTAACTCTAGTAGAACCTTTAAAGAAGGTAATCGTGCTTATGCAACCACATCGGTTGCTCGTCCATTCATGACGCCTGGGTATTACCTGACTCCAAAGGTATCTTTAAGAACAACGCAATATTCAGTGGATCCTTTTCCTGGTCAAGCTGATTTAAATAAAAATATCACTTTACCAACATTCAGCTTGGATTCAGGTTTGATCCTTGAGCGTGATGCTCTTGAGTTAAATACATTGTTCAGTAGAAATATATTGATGACTCTTGAGCCAAGAGCTTTTTATGTTTACACACCATACCGTTATCAAAACGATTTACCTTTATTTGATACCGCTGATGCTGGTTTTGGAATCTCTCAGATTTTTAGTGAAAATTCTTTTGCTGGTAATGACCGTATCGCCGATAACAACAAAGTAACCTTTGGTATTACTTCACGAGTTTTAGATGCTGACACAGGTATTGAACGTTTACGTGCCACCATTGCTCAACGTATTGATATGGAAGGTCAGCGCGTTGGCTTGACCACCGAACAGACTCCTATAAAGAGATCCGATCTATTGGCAGGTCTCTCCACTCGCTTGGTGGGTAACTTTAACCTTGATGGTGTGATTCAGTACAACGAGCAAATATCTAAATTAGTTCAGCAAAGCGTGACAGCCAGCTATCGACCTGAATTAAGAAAATTATTAAATGCCAGCTATAAGAGAGTGATTAACCCTGCTGATGCCAAAGCAACTTCAGACCAGTATGAGCTTTCAGGGCAATGGCCCATCACACGTCAGTGGTACGGTATTGCACGCTACAACTTCGACTTAATTTCTAATCAGGTATTGAATCGAGTGGCCGGTCTTGAATACGATGCCGATTGCTGGGTGGTCAGAGTGGTTCACCGTCACTATCAAAACACATCTGTGTTGTCGACTTCTGAAATTTATATGCAGATTGACTTTAAGGGCTTCACTGGTTTGGGCAGTAACCCTATTAACTTAATTCGTTTTAATATACCTGGATATGAGCCCATCAGCCCTAATCCAGCACCAATATCACCATTTGAAAGTTACGAATGAAGCTAGCTAATATTGTTTTCAGTGCAATTGCTTTGATGCTCTTCAGTGAGATGCCTTTAGCGCAAAATAAAAATAGATCCATCGATGAGGTGATTGCAGTCGTTGATACAAGCCTGGTAACCAAGTTGGAGCTTGAAAACAGAATCGCCCAGATTGAAAAACAATTCAAAGCTGCCAATAGAGCATTGCCTCCTGCAGATGATTTAAGGGCGCAAGTTTTAGAGCGTTTGATTTCTGATCGTATTCAACAAAACTTAGCAAAAGAAGCTGGAATTAAAGTCAGCGATAAAGATTTAGACAGAATTCTTGGCAACATCGCAGCGCAAAGTAAATTATCAGTTACAGAACTAAAGCTCAAGATTGAAAAAGAGGGCACGAGCTTTAATAAGTACAAAGAAGAAATTCGCAAAGAAGTACAAGCGGCAAGATTACGTGAACGTGAAGTCGATGCGCGTGTGCAAGTCAGTGAAAGCGAAATTGATAGCTACATTTCTGAAAAAAATAGAGGCAAAGTATTGCAGGCGGGTAATGATGAAATTTATCTTGCCCAGTTGGTGGTTGCTTTGCCAGCCAATGCCAGCGAGTCTGAGATAGCTGCGGCAAAAAATAAAGCCGAAGATGTTTTAAAGCAAGCAAGTGCTGAAAAAGACTTTTTAGCTTATGGCAAAAAGATTGCACTGCCAGGATCAGGTATTCGAGTTGAAGATCTTGGTTATAGAACCTTGGATCGTTTGCCGCAATTGTTTGTGGATGGCGCTCAGGGCATTGGAGCCAATCAAATGATTCCTCGTATTTTGCAAAGTGGCGCTGGTTTTCACATCATCAAAGTGCTTGATAGAAAAGGCGCCTTATCAGCAAATGCTCAAAACATTGTTGTGACGCAAACTCAGGCTCGACATATTCTTTTGAGACATCGTCCTGGTGTGACAGACCTTGAAGCTCAGCGTCGATTAAATGGTTTTAAAGACCAAATCAAAGTGAAGGCATCTGATTTTTCACTGTTGGCCAAGAAGCATTCAGAAGATGGTTCTGCGCCAAACGGTGGCAATTTGGGTTGGATGTCTCCTGGTGAATTGGTGCCAGAATTTGAGCAGGCCATGAACCAATTAAATATCAATGAAGTCAGTGATCCAGTGAGAACTGAATTTGGTTGGCATTTGATTCAAGTGGTTGAAAGACGTCAAGCTCAACTATCGGCTGATAAGCAGCGTGATTACGCCAGAGCTGCCATCAGAGAGAAGAAGTTGGATCAAGCCTACCAAGACTGGATTCGTCAAATCAGAGATGCGGCCACTGTAGAAATCCGCCAATCTAATTAACGATGATTCATATTGCTCTGACCACTGGCGAGCCGGCTGGCATTGGCCCAGAAATCAGTCAAAAGGCTGCTCAGGAGTTTTTAGCGCAACATCCTGATGTCAGCATTCACCTGGTGGCTGATCAATCGTTGCTTGGGCTTAAGAGCCATGACAGGTTGTTCTTCAAGCATTGCGCGCTTGGTGAAACGGTTGTGCCTGGTCAGCTGAATGTTTTGAATGCGCCCTATGTTTTAAAAACATTGGATGTTGCAATAGAGGGTTGTTTGAATGGCGAGTACCAAGCTATGGTCACCGCCCCAGTTCAAAAAAGCGTTATTTCTGATTCGGGTGTTAAGTTCAGTGGCCACACTGAATACTTGGCCGAGAAGTGCAGCACTGACTTGGTTGTGATGATGCTTTGCGGCAAACCTATTTTTGAATCAAATCTTCTTCCGGATCAATTAAGGGTAGCGCTGACCACCACGCACATTCCTTTGCAAAAGGTATCTGCTTCAATCACAGCCGAATTGATTGAAAAAACAATTGAAATTGTTTGGCAAGATCTTAAAAATAAATTTGGCATCCAAGATCCAAGGATTTATGTCACAGGCTTAAATCCTCATGCGGGTGAGTCTGGTCACATGGGGCTTGAGGAGAGGGATGTGATTGCTCCAGCAATTGAGCGCATGAAGCAGAAAAATTACCGTGTTTCAGGACCATTCCCTGGCGATACGATTTTCAGTCCTGATAAGTTAAAAAGTGCCGATGTGATTTTGGCCATGTATCACGATCAAGGTTTGGCTCCATTTAAATTTGCCACATTTGGTGAAGGTGTGAATGTCACCTTGGGGTTGCCAATCATCCGCACATCCGTGGATCATGGCACTGCTTTAAGCATTGCAGGAAAAGGTCAGGCGGATTCAAGCAGCATGTTGGCTGCTTTGAATGTGGCTTATCAAATGGTCAAGGCTAAAGGTTCTTAGTGGCACATCAAGCTCGCAAACGCTTTGGACAGCACTTTTTGGTTGATAGCGGGATGATTCATCTCATCATCAAAGCCATTGATCCACAACCGCAAGATGCATTAATTGAAATTGGCCCTGGATTGGGTGCCATGACAAAGCCTTTGCTCAATTGCTTGGATGCCATGGCAGTGGTTGAGCTTGATAGAGATTTGGTTAAGTTTTGGAAAAACCAAGCGATTCAGAAACTTCAAGTTCATGAATCTGATGCTCTGAAATTTGACTTCCAAACGTGGGCCAAAGAGCAAAGGGCCTTGCTTCAAAAAAATGCACCTGAAGCGCGCGTCAAAATTGTGGGCAATCTTCCTTACAATATTTCTTCGCCGCTACTTTTTCATTTAATGTCTGCCGTGGCGGATGTTGATGAACAAGTTTTTATGTTGCAAGCTGAAGTGGTGGAGCGGATGGCTGCGCAGCATGGTGATTCAGAATATGGGCGACTATCAGTGATGTTGCAGTCAAAATATCACATGGAGAATGTTCTAGATGTGCCTCCTGAATGCTTTGATCCACCGCCCAAAGTAAATTCAGCCATTGTGAAAATGATTCCAAGGAAAGATATCCATTTGACTGCCAAGGAGTATGAGTCACTGGAGCGAGTTGTTTCTATGGCTTTTGCGCAAAGAAGAAAAGTATTGAGAAATAATCTTGTCAGCATCAAAGATGTCTTGAAGCTAAGCGATGATGTTTTAGGGCTGCGCGCCCAAGATATCTCAGTTGAGGACTACATTAGCTGGGCTCGCCAGCTAGCGCATTAATTGCTTGGTTTTATAAGCTGGCGCATCAATCACGCGCATTTCAGCTTCAATCCACCGTTCAGTTTGTTGATGTAATTCTTCAGCTGATTTATTTTCAGAAGTGATGGCTGGTCCAATTGAGACAGTGATTTTTCCTGGATACTTTAGAAAGCTATTTCTTGGCCACACCTGTCCTGCATTGTGTGCCACAGGAATCACCCAAGCCTTGGTGGCGCTTGCTAATCGAGCCCCGCCTTTGCGATAGTTGGTGTTTGCGCCTGGTTTTGTTCTGGTGCCTTCAGGAAAAATAATGATCCAGATGCCTTGGGCTAAATATTTCTTACCCTGACTGGCAATCGATTGGGAAGCTGCAGAGGTTTTGGAGCGATTGATGTGAATCATGCGCAATAAAGCCAAAGCCCAACCAAAAAATGGAATCCAAAGAAGTTCGCGCTTGAATACAAAACACAATTGTTTTGGGAATAAAGCGATAAAGGAGATGGTCTCCCAAGCAGATTGGTGCTTCGATAGGATGATTGCCGGTTGATCTAAAACGGCTTTCATATTTTCTAGACCAATGATTTCGTATTCAATCTTGCAAATCACTTTTGCTAAATAAGTGATGGTGATGTTCCAACCTTTCACAAACTCATAGCGAGTTGAGGCGTTAACAACTGGAAAGACGATTAAACAAGCCACGGCATACACTGGTGTGATGAGCAGCATGGCCAAGAAAAAAATCAGAGATCTGATAAAAATCATGTTCGTCCGATGAAGTGATTAACAAAAGCCATTAAATCTTGATGGATCGCGGTGTAGGGCGGAAGTTCGCCGCTGGCACGTGCTTTCTCACCTTTACCAGTTAGAACAAGGTGCGGTTCAGCACCAACGCTCACTCCTGCAACCAAATCTCTGACGCTGTCACCAACGATGGGCACGCCTTTGATTGGAACCCCATAACGCTGTGAAATTTGTTCAATCATGCCTGGTAGAGGTTTTCTGCAATGACAGCCATCAGCGTCTGTGTGTGGGCAAAAGAAAATGGCGTCAACATGCCCGCCGACTTTTGCCAAGAGACGGTGAAATTTCATATGAATGGCGTTCAAGGTATCCATGTCATAGAGACCGCGACCAATGCCAGATTGGTTCGTTGCAACTGCTATGTGGTACCCAGCTTGATTAAGCTTGGCGATGGCTTCTAGGCTGCCTGGGATTGGTTCCCATTCATCGGGTGATTTGATGTAGTGATCACTGTCATGGTTAATGACGCCATCTCTATCCAAAATCACCAACTTCGAATGGGTTATCTTTTGAGGCATATTAGCTGGCTAATTTGCCAATATCAGCAACTTGATTCATGAGACCATGCATTTTTGCTAGCAAAGCCAAGCGGTTGTCTCTTAACTTGGTGTCAGGATCCATCACCATGACATCGTTAAAGAAGTTATCAACCTCGACTCTCAAAGTAGCAAAAGCTTGTAGAGCTTCTGTGAATTGACCGTTTTTAAAGGACTGATTCACCTGTGGAAGAATTTGATCCAGTGCTTTGGCCAAAGATTTCTCAGCATCCAAAGTGAGTAGATTGTTATCAACGCTATCAGGTATCTTGAAATCAACCTTCTTCAGGATGTTTCCAATTCGTTTATTGGCGGCTGCTAGAGCTGTTGACTCATCTAAAGCACTGAACAATCTCACAGCTTTCAGTCTTTCAAGAACATCACCAAAAACAACAGGCAACTGACTGACAACAGATTCAACCTCATTGGTTGAGTAATTCTTGCCATCCCACTGCTGATCTTTTAGATAGGCTCTTAGACGATCCAAGATAAAGCCATGGATCACATCAACTGAAGAGTTTTGATGAACTTCTTCTTGGGAGAATTGTTTGATGGTGGCTTGCAGTACATCACGGATATTCAGAGGCAGTTTCTTCTCTAAAAGAATTCTGCAGATACCCAAGGCGTGGCGACGCAAAGCAAATGGGTCTTTTTCACCAGTTGGTGCCAAACCAATGCCCCAGATACCCACTAGAGTTTCTAATTTATCGGCAAGAGCCAAGATGGTGCCCGTATCAGTGACCGGTAGCGCATCTCCTGCAAATCTTGGCGCATAGTGTTCCATACAGGCTGCGGCCACATCAGGGTACTCTTTGTCGTTCAATGCGTAATAGCGACCCATGATCCCTTGCAGCTCCGGGAACTCGCCAACCATATCGGTCAATAAATCTGCTTTTGCTAGCTGAGCGGCACGGATAGCCAAGCTCACGTCAATAGAGGCTTCATGCTTTTTAAGTTCATTGCCAATCGCTTCAGCAATTTTGGCAACTCTTTCAGTTCTTTCTAATTGAGTGCCTAATTTGTTGTGATAAACAACTTTAGATAAAAGAGCTGTGCGCTCAAACAAGGTTTTCTTGCGATCTTGTTCGTAGAAGAATTTTGCATCGGCCAAACGAGGTCTCACCACGCGTTCGTTACCGGAGATGATGGCTTCGGGAGTTGATGTTTCAATGTTTGACACAATCAAAAATTGATTGACCAGCTTACCGTTCTTGTCGGTCATTGCAAAGTATTTTTGATTCGTCTGCATGGTCAGAATCAAGCACTCTTGAGGAACTTCCAAGAATTCTTTTTCAAACTCGCAGGTGTAAACAACTGGCCACTCAACCAATGAGCAAACTTCTTCTAAAAGAGATTCTGGCATCAGCACAGAATGACCATTCGAAGCTTTGAGCAATGATTCGCGGATCTTTTCAATGCGATCGCTGTAGCTTGCAATGACTTTGCCAGATGTTTCTAGAGTTTTAGCGTACTCGTCAGCATGTTTGATCGTCAAGGTGCCATTGGATAAAAAGCGATGACCCAAAGTCGTGTTGTGAGCTTTTAAGCCCAAAGCTTGAATATTGATGAGATCTGCACCATGCATGGCCACCAAGCCATGAGCAGGACGCACAAATTCAACATCTTTGACTTGAGCAGTGCCTGGTGCGATTTGATAGCGCATCAATTTGGGAATTGGCAGCTTGCTAATGGCTTGCTCTAAAGCAGTCTGTAATCCAGCAGTCAATGTTTGACCAGTGACTTCAACATTCAAGTAAAAAGTTTCTGATTTATCGCTGCCCTGTCTTTCTAATTGATCTAAGCTGATATCAGGGTGACCCAAAGCAGCGAGCTTTTTTAATAGAGGTGCTGTTGCTTTTCCATCAGCGTCGAGTGCAATGGACACGGGCAATAATTTTTCTTTGACTTGGCGCTTAGGTGCTTTTGCTAGAACATCTGATAGGTGAACAGCCAGTCTGCGTGGTGTGGCATAGCTGGTGGTCACACTGCTAGCGCCCAACAAACCTTGAGCGTTCAGTGATTGCTCAATGCTTTCAGAAAAACTCTGACCAAACTTCTTTAAAGCCTTTGGTGGAAGTTCTTCTGTGAATAACTCAATGATCAATGGAGTGTGGCTCATTTTGCACCTCCTGATTTTTGATTCATCGGTTGACACATCGGGAATCCCAATTTTTCTCTAGACTCGAAGTAAGCCTGTGCAACGCTGCGAGATAAGTTACGAATACGTCCGATATAAGCTGCGCGCTCTGTGACAGAAATTGCGCCGCGAGCATCTAACAAGTTAAATGTGTGAGCTGCCTTTAAAACCATTTCATAAGCAGGCAGGGCCAAAGGAATTTCCATCAAGCGCTTGGCTTCACTTTCGTAATTGGTGAATTGCTGGAATAACAAATCTGCATTTGAGTATTCAAAGTTGTAGGTTGATTGCTCAACTTCGTTCTGATGGTAGACGTCGCCGTAACTAACGCCTTCGGTCCAGACCAAGTCGTAAACGTTTTCAACTTTTTGCAAATACATGGCCAAGCGTTCTAAGCCATAAGTGATTTCACCCAAAATTGGTTTGCAGTCGATGCCGCCCACTTGTTGAAAGTAAGTGAACTGTGTGACTTCCATGCCATTGAGCCAAACTTCCCAACCTAGACCCCAGGCACCCAGCGTTGGGTTTTCCCAGTCGTCTTCAACAAAGCGAATGTCATTTTGTTTTAGGTCTAAGCCTAAAGCTTCTAAGCTACCAAGATACAAATCTAAAATATTTTCAGGGGCTGGCTTTAACACTACTTGGTATTGGTAGTAGTGTTGCAAACGATTTGGGTTTTCACCATAGCGACCGTCTTTTGGGCGGCGTGATGGTTGTACGTAAGCAGCCTTCCATGGTTCTGGGCCGATGGCTCTCAAAAATGTCGCTGTATGCGATGTGCCGGCGCCAACCTCTAGGTCGACGGGCTGAAGAAGGGCGCAACCTTGTTGGTCCCAGTAATTTTGAAGAGTAAGAATAACTTGCTGAAAGGTAAGCATATATTAGGTTTCCTGAACCCGTAGATTTTACCTTTCTTGGGGGAAATTACCTTATTTTTTGTTTTGATACCAAGCAAATATAAGCAAAAGACCACTAATGATCAAAATTGGAAAATCTCCCAGCCATACATAGGGTGTTTTACCTGAATAGGCTTGCACGCTGGCTTTGAGAGTGGCTTGTTGAAATTTCGGTAATTCATAGACAACCTGACCTTGAGAATTGATCACGGCTGTGACCCCGGTGTTCGTTGCTCGCAAGGTGGGAATGCCAGTTTCAATGGATCTTAGGCGAGCCAATCTGAGTTGTTGCTCTGGCGCTTGGCTATCTCCAAACCAGGCTAGATTTGTTAAGTTAATCCACAGATGATGTTCCAGTGATGAATTTCTTTGTCTCTTGGCCAACTCACCACCAAAAACATCCTCGTAGCAAATCATCAGACCAATGGCAATTTGGTCGATGCCCTGTTCAAGAATGTATGGCGTCTGGGTTGCTGAGCCACGATCGAAGTTCCCCAGAGGGACTTTGAATAAGTCTATGAACCATTGGAAACCCCATGGGATGAATTCCCCAAATGGAACCAAGTGACTTTTATCGTATTGATAAATCAAGTTACCTTGATTCAAAGCAATCGCTGAGTTTGTTGGTAAGCCAGATTGACCTGTACTGACCGCCCCAAGAATCACATTCTTTTTTGCCGTGTTTGGCTTGATCTCTGAAATGACTTCTTGTGGAATCATCTTGAGCGGTAAAGGAAAGGCTGTTTCTGGCGCAACCACTAAATGGCTATCACTGCTCTTGATGGCATTGGAATAAAAGTTAATTTGTTGCTGGATGTATTCAGGGTTGAATTTAAGTGATTGCTCAAAATTACCCTGAATCAAAGTCACATCAATCGGCCTACCAATCGGTTCGGTGAATGAAATCAAGGCCAAAGCATGACTGGCTGAAATGATGGTGATGGACGCAACAAGCTTGGTGAATAAGTTGTGTTTGCCTTGACTGAGGTAGCCTGCTAAACCAACGCAAAACCAGGTGCATGCCAGGCCGCCCAAAAGTGTTGCCCACGCAAAGAATGGACCATCCACTTGCGACTCAGCAAGACCTGCCCAAGGAAAGCCCGTGAATAATTGTCCTCTGGCCCATTCCATGATGGCCCATGAACTAGCAAGCCCTAGAACTCTGGCCGCAGACGAATGAAATTGGTGGACCAGCTTGATCGCAGTTGCTGTAAATAATGCCAAATATGCTGAGAGGGCAATGACCGCTAGAACAGAAATGGGCGCAGCGATTTTTCCTACGTCATGAAGGCTGATAAAAAGCCACCAAAGTGCATTGCAGAAATAACCTAGGCCAAACAGCCAGCCAAAAAGAAAAGCTCTTTGCTCTTTAAATATAAAGTGGATATAAAGCGCTAAACCAAGGATTAAAAACCAGCCGCCAAAAGGCAACTCAATCAACCAAGCGCAGACACTTCCTAGAAGGAAAAAAAGTAAGGCTTTAATCAATTTCTAATTTGGTGGCTAATAAAACGTGCACTTGTCTGGCATCGGCTCGTTGAACCTCAAAAAGAATGTTTCCAATCGTGATGGATTCACCTTTGTGTGGAACTCTGCCCAAGTTTTTCAAGATGAACCCAGCAAGGGTGTCATTGTCTTGATCGGCAAAGCTGGTTCCTAAGGCTTTATTGACTTGATCTAATTCGGTGATGCCACGGATTCTGAACTTCGTTTCGCTGACATTGATGATGTTGTCTTCGATGTCATCGGTGTCATGTTCATCTTCAATGTCACCCACAATTTGTTCTAGCACGTCTTCAATGGTGACTAAACCTGCAACGCCACCGTATTCATCAACAACGATGGCAATGTGGTTGCGGTGTTCTCTGAAATCTTTCAAAAGAACACTCAAGCGTTTTGATTCAGGAATAAATACCGCTGGTCTTAACCAGTCGCGCAATTGAAAGTCTTCTTCTTGAGAATGACGCAGCAAGTCTTTCGCAAGCAGAATGCCAATCACGTTATCGCGATTGTTTTCGTATACGGGGAATCGTGAGTGTGCTGCTCTGATGACTTCTGCAATCGTGTCTTCAACTGATTCATTGATATCGATCCAATCGATTTGAGCTCGAGGGATCAGAATATCTCTGGCTGAAAGTTCGCTAACTTGGAAAACGCCCTCAATCATTGATAAGGCGTCTGCATCGATGAGGCCATCCGCTTGAGCTTCTTTGAGAGTTTCCAGGAGCTCGCGACGCTGCTCTGATGGTGAAGAAGGGCTTGGCGTCAGCAATGCGCTGATGCGTTCTAGGAGGCTTTTCGACTCGGGTTCAGTTGTCATAATGGGTAAGAATAACTGATTTATTTAAATTCAGCAGTAAGGGTTTGCCTGTTTTAGGCTTTTTAGAATATTGATTTCAAGCGATTCCATTGCTTCAGCTTCAATTTCATCTTCATGATCAAAACCTTGGGCATGAAGTGTGCCGTGAACAATCAAATGTATCAAATGTTGCTCAATGGATTTTTTTTGAGCCATGGCTTCTTTTTTGAGTACTGGCAGACAAATCACTAAGTCAGCATTCAGGGCATTGCTATTGGGATCAATATCGTAGGGAAAAGTCAGAATATTGGTGGCATAGTCTTTGTGTCGGTACGTCGCGTTTAACTTTTTACTCTCCGCATTGCCAACAAATCTCACGGTCATGCTGGCGTCTTGTTGCAAAGCTTTTTTAATCCAGTTGCCGATTTTTCTCTTGCTGATCAGCGGTGACCAAGTTTGTTCAAGAGATTCGCTGGCGAACTGAAGTTCGAGTGTTAGCTTAAATGCTTGGCTCATTGTTTATTCATTCCTGAATCATCAATTCGCCACGCAAAGAGTGCGGCATCGCTTCCGTGAATGTCACAGGCATTAATTTACCGATCAGGCGTTTGGCTTGATCTGATCCAGCGTTGATGAGAGCAACGCGACCATTTTCTGTGCGGCATTGCAGATGAATGCCATCGCGCGCCATGCTTTCAACCATGGCAAGCTCAGTTTTACCCACCATGCTTTGATTAATTTCTAAAACATGCTGATCAATTTGAGACACCAATCTTTTAAGACGATCATTTTTAACTGCCAATGGAACGTCATCTACAAGATTGGCGGCAGGGGTTCCAGGTCGCTCGCTATAAGTGAAGCAATAGCTGTTATCAAATTTAACTTCTTTGACCAACTTCATGAGTTGCTCAAAATC